>CAMWTX010000036.1 GCA_947177315.1 uncultured Bacteroidales bacterium
CGGCATCACGATAGGCGATGATGTGCTGATAGGGCAGAATGTGGTGATTGCCACCTTGAACCATGCCATGGATCCCGATTCGCGCGGCGACATGAACCCCAAGCCTGTGCATATCGGCAACAAGGTTTGGATTGGCGCAAATGCCACCATCCTGCCGGGGGTGAATATCGGGGAGGGCGCGATTGTGGCGGCGGGAGCAGTGGTTGCCAAAGACGTTCCGGCGCGCACCGTAGTGGGCGGCGTTCCCGCCAAAATCATCAAAACATTGTAAGGAAGCTAAAGCAAGCTTTCGGTTGTCTCTGCGCTCAACTTTTCGTATCTTTAATTTCATTGAAGATACTCCGTCTCGGCATAGCCAACTTGCAAGCAAGACTTGCAGTTGTCTCTGCGCTCGACTTTTCGTATCTTTGTTTCTACACTACATATAACCTTGAACTATGTTACGCAAAATCAGAATCACCCTCGCCATTGTCTGCCTGGCGTTGATTACGCTGCTGTTCCTTGATTTTACGGGAACGCTGCACGCCTGGTTCGGATGGCTTGCCAAAATCCAGTTTCTGCCTGCTTTTTTGACGCTCAATGTGGGCGTGGTCGTTGCCTTGGTGCTTCTCACCTTGCTTTTCGGGCGTGTCTATTGCTCGATTATCTGCCCCCTGGGCGTTTTTCAGGATGTGGTTTCCCATATCAGCGGCATGCGCAAAAAGAAAAAATACCGTTTTTCTTACTCGCCCGCCGTTTCCTGGCTCCGCTACGGGCTGTTGGCGTTGTTCATCATAGCCCTTGTGGCAGGCATCGGCTCGTTTGTGGCGCTTTTGGCTCCTTACAGTTCCTACGGAAGAATCGTGCAGAACCTGTTCGCCCCGCTCTGGCAATGGGGCAACAATCTGCTTGCCTACTTTGCCGAACGCGCCGAGAGCTATGCCTTTTACCATACCGACGTATGGCTCAAGAGCCTGCCCACCTTTATCGTGGCGGCGGTTACTTTCGTGGCCCTGATTGTACTGGCCTGGCGTAACGGCAGAACCTATTGCAACACCATCTGTCCCGTGGGCACGGTGTTGGGATTCCTCTCCAGATTCTCCCTTTTCCAGCCAGTTATCGACAAGAGCAAATGCAATTCCTGCGGACTTTGTTCAAAAAAATGCAAGGCCGCCTGCATCGACGGCAAGAAACACACGATAGATTACAGCCGTTGCGTGGCGTGCATGGACTGCCTCGATACCTGCCAGCACGGCGCCATCCGGTACCGGTTCAGATACTGCAAGAGTGCAACCGACACAACGGCAACCGCCCCCGGCAACAACGTGGACACCGCCCGCCGGAGTTTCCTTACCGGCGCGGGGCTTCTTATCGGAGCCACCGCCTTGAAAGCGCAGGAAAAAACCGTGGACGGCGGTCTGGCAACCATCCTTGACAAGGAGATTCCCGAACGCAGAACCCCTATCGTGCCGCCCGGCGCGCAAAGCCTCTCGCACCTGCGCCAACACTGCACCGGCTGCCAGCTTTGTGTTTCGGTATGCCCCAACGGCGTGTTGCGCCCCTCTTCCTCGCTGCTTTCGCTGATGCAGCCCGAATCTTCGTATGAACGCGGCTTCTGCCGCCCCGAATGTGTAAAATGCTCGGAAGTATGCCCTGCCGGAGCCATCCGCAAGATTACGCCCGCGCAAAAATCATCCATCCAGATAGGCCATGCGGTATGGGTGATGCCCAACTGCCTGCCCATCGTTAACGGCGTAAGCTGCGGCAACTGCGCCCGCCATTGTCCTGCCGGAGCCATCACGATGGTGCCCTCCGATCCCGAAGATGAATTTTCCGTAAAGATTCCTGCCGTGAACGAAGAACGCTGCATCGGCTGCGGAGCCTGCGAAAACCTTTGCCCCGCCCGTCCGTTCAGCGCCATTTACGTGGAAGGCCACGAGGTTCACAAAACCATTTAACCTGCAAGAAAGATGAGCGAAAACAATAAGAAAAACGGAATGAACCGCCGCCAATTCCTAAGCCGCCTGGGCGCAGGAGCGGCCGTCTCCACTTTGGCACTTTCGGGCTGTGCCCCCAAAACCGGCAAAAAATCCGACCAACGGGAAGAAATCCCCACCGACCGGATGACCTACCGCACCAATCCCAAAACGGGCGAAAAGGTTTCGATTCTGGGTTACGGCTGCATGCGTTGGCCTACGGTAAGCAACGGCAGCGCGCGCGACACCAACGACGACATAGACCAACAAGCCGTGAACCGTCTGGTGGATTACGCCATCGAACACGGCGTGAACTACTTCGATACCTCGCCCGCCTACTGCAAAGGACAGTCGGAACGGGTTACCGGCATCGCCCTCAGCCGGCATCCCCGGGATAAGTATTTTATCGCCACCAAACTGTCGAACTTCGCGCCCGCGACCTGGAGCCGGGAAGCGTCGATAGCCATGTACCGCAACTCGCTCAAATACCTGCAGACCGACCATATCGACTATATGCTGCTCCACGCCATCGGCATGGGCAACAACGGCATGAAAGAATTCGAGGAACGCTACCTCAAAAACGGCATCCTCGACTTTTTAGTGGAAGAACGCAAAGCCGGCAGAATCCGCAACCTCGGCTTTTCCTACCACGGCGACATAGCCGTGTTTGACCGCGCTTTGGCCGAACACGACAAATACCATTGGGATTTCGTGCAGATCCAGCTCAATTACTTAGACTGGAAACACGCCAAGGAAATAAACGAACGCAACACCAACGCCGAATACCTCTACAACGAATTGTACAAACGCGGTATTCCTGCCGTTATCATGGAACCGCTCCTGGGCGGACGTCTGTCGAAAGTACACGACCATGTGGCCGCCCGTCTCAAACAGCGCGAACCCGAACGGAGCGTGGCATCCTGGGCTTTCCGCTTTGCCGGCACTTTTCCGGGCGTGCTTACCGTGCTGAGCGGCATGACGTATATGGAACACCTGCAAGACAACCTGCGTTCCTACGCGCCCCTGCAGCCGCTCACCGAAGAAGAAATGCAATTCCTGTACGACACGGCCGACATGATGATGCGCTACCCCACCGTGCCCTGCAACGACTGCAAATACTGCATGCCCTGCCCTTACGGCATCGACATTCCAAGCATTCTGCTGCACTACAACAAATGTGTGAACGAAGGCAATCTGCCCGAAAGCAAGCAGGCGGAGAACTACCGCAAGGCACGCCGCGCGTTCCTGGTGGGCTACGACCGAAGCGTTCCCAAACTGCGCCAGGCAGACCACTGCATCGGATGCCGCCGTTGTGTGCACCACTGTCCGCAAGGCATCGATATTCCCAAGGAATTGCAAAAGATAAACAACTTTGCCGAGTACCTCAAACAAGGGCTCGATTTGGTGCCCGCCCTCAGGCAGGTGTAAGATGATGCCCGATCTGTTCGACATATTGCAGACAGGCCATTATTCGCTCGTGGTGAGGAACGGCGAGACAAAAACCTTTACCGGACGGGGCGTTTCCGACCTGTTCCGGCTCTACGGCGAGCATCCCGCATTCCTGCAAGGGGCGGAGATTGCCGACAAGGTGGTGGGAAAAGCGGCGGCCTCCCTCATGATACTGGGCGGCGTGCGCAAACTGCAAACGGGAACCATCAGCAGCCTTGCGCTCGAACTGTTGCGGAAATACCCCGTGGAGGTAAGTTTCCTGCAGGAGGTGCCGCATATCGAAAACCGGGGCAAAACCGGTTGGTGTCCGCTCGAAAGCCGTTGCCGCGATTTGCAGACACCGCAGGAATGCCTGCTGTCCATCACCGATTTCATCAACGCACAAAACGCCGGTACAAGCATTCAGAAATGATTTAAGGAAACCGGTATGGCAAAATAAGTGTCTTTTTATTTCCGATACAAGGCGAAATTCCGTATATTTGTGGAGTTCCGCCTTTTTTTATGCGGAACACAAGACACCCAAACACATCAAAATACATGAAAATCCTCATTGCACACCAGATACCCAAGGCACCTTTCATCAATATGCCTGCCGACTGGGTGATCACCTTTCCCGAAGAAGGAAAAACCAATTTCTCCCCCGAAGAACTGATAGAACTGATTCCCTCTTACGATGCGCTGATTTCGTTCTTTACCGACCCCGTACCCAATGCGGTCATCGATGCCGCCCAACGGCTCAAGATCATTTCCAATTTCGGGGCGGGATTCAACAATATCGATATCGAATACGCCCGCAGCAAAAAGATAACCGTTACCAACACTCCTGAGGCCGTCTGCAACCCTACCGCCGAACACGCCATGGGGCTGATGCTTGCCGTCTGCCGCCGCATCGGGGAAATGAACATCAAAATCCGTTTGCAGAAAGAAGCCCTTTGGAAAACGAACCTGCTCGGCCATACGCTGGAAGGCAAGACCCTGGGCCTTATCGGCATGGGAAGAATCGGGCAGAACCTAGCCAAAAAAGCCGAGGTTTTCGGCATGAAAACCGTCTATTGCAACCGGCACACCGAAGTGCCCGGCTATCAAAGGCTGAGCATGGAAGAACTGCTCGAAACCGCCGACGTAGTTTCGGTGCATGTGCCGCTGACCGCCGAAAACACCAAGCTTATCGGTAAGAAAGAATTCGCCAGGATGAAATCTTCGGCTTTCTTCATCAATACCTCGCGCGGTGCGGTGGTGGATGAAGAGGCTTTGGCGAACGCCCTCGAAACGGGAGAAATAGCCGGTGCGGGGCTGGATGTGTTCGAAAAGGAACCGACCGTGAATGAACGGCTGTACAAACTGTCGAACGTGGTGCTGGTGCCCCATCTGGGAACCGCCACCTACGAAACGCGCGAAGCCACCAGCAAGGAAGCCCTTTCCAACATCATCAACTTCTTTGCCCGCAGACCCACCAACGTGGTCAACTAATCGGCTTCTTCCAAAAGACGGCGGCAGAGTTCGGGCATCCCCTCAGCCGCCTTTTTTTTTATAAAGTGAACCGGATTGGCGATACGGCTCGTATCGGGGCTGCCGGGATCGACCAGATAGACGGGAATGTCTTTCCTTACGGCGAACACCAAGGCCGCCGCCGGATAAACCGCCAAAGAGGTGCCGCAAACAATCAACAGGTCGGCGGTGGCAGCAATACGGCATGCCAAATCGTAATTGGGCACCTGCTCGCCAAAAAACACCACGTGCGGCCGGAGCAAGTCGCCATGCGGGTCTTTGGCATCCAGGGCTTCTTTCCAGACGGAAGCGTATTCTTCCACATCCGCACCGTTTTCCACGGCCTGGGCGGCTTGCTGCCAACCGGGAATGGCATAAATCCTTTCCGGATCCGCCATGCTGCGCAACTTGCTCAGCTCGCCGTGCAGGTGGGTGATGCGCGAACTGCCTGCCCTTTCGTGCAGGTCGTCTATATTCTGGGTTATCACTTCCACTTCGTAACGGCTTTCTAAGGAAGCGATGGCGGTATGCGCCGCATTGGCGCGTTTTTCCAGCAACTCGCGGCGGCGGATATTGTAAAACTCAATTACCGTGGAACGGTTCGAAACCAAGGCCTCCGGCGTGCAGACGTCTTCTATCCTGTAATTGGCCCAAAGTCCGTCTGAATCGCGGAAAGTGGCAATCCCGCTGTCGGCGCTCACACCGGCACCGGTAAAAACAACGATTTTCTTCATGGGGCTAATGTACGATTTTTACCGTATTTCTAACTACGTTGAAAATACTCCGTTTCGGCAAAATCAAAGCAAGCTTTGCTTTTGCTCTCAACTTATTCGTATTTTTGCTCCATGAAAAACGGGCGGTTGCCCGAAAAAACTGACACCATGAAACCCACTCACATCGAACATCTCGGCATTGCCGTAAAGAATCTCGAAGAATCCATCCGTTACTACGAAGACGTACTCGGACTTGAATGCTACAACATAGAAGAAGTGAAAGACCAGAAAGTCCGCACCGCTTTCTTCAAACTCGGCGACACCAAAATCGAGCTTCTCGAATCCACCGACCCCGAAGGGCCTATCGGCAAATTCGTGGAAAAGAAAGGCGAAGGCATCCACCATATCGCTTTTGCCATGGAAGACACCCAAGAAGCCTTGAACGATGCCGAAAAGAAAGGCATCCAGCTTATCGACAAAGCGCCCCGCAAAGGCGCCGAAGGCCTCAATATCGGCTTTTTGCATCCCAAGTCAACGCACGGCGTGCTCACCGAATTCTGCTGCAAAGATAAATAGTCAATAGCCCTCCGCTATGCCTCCCCTGCTGCCGCACATACCGCTCCAAGCCAAGGAACTGTTGAACTTCAACCTCTGGAGCGCGGTATGTGCGGGCGGATTTTTCCTGATCGGGTTGGGGCTGCTGCTTTTGTGCGAAAAAGTCTTTAAGATTTCCGCCAAAGGCATCTTCCGAAGCCTTTTCCTGAGCATTTATTGCCTTATCTGTGCCACGGCGGTCTATCTGAACGGCATCCGCCAGGAACAGCAAGACCGTTTGGAATGGGCGCAGAAAATCGCGTTCAGCCGCGACCTGCCCGCCGAAGAAAAATTTGCCCTGAGCTTGCAGGAAGTGCAACAAGACGGCGCGCTGCCTCCCGCCCTTTCCCGCATCGACAGTTTGGGAGGCAAGGATTCTATAGCAAAGGCCTGGCAAAACCTTGTTTTCTCGCCATCCTTTAACCATTACCGCTGTTTCTTTACCTTTTGCGAACCCGAAGAACTGCTGCTGTTGGCAGACAGCCTTACCGAGAACTGCCGCGCGTTCTTTGAGCAGAAGGCACAGAGTGGAACGCCCACCGGCATACCGGGTCTGTACGGAACCGACTACGGCATCGAATATTACACCTACCTGTTCCAAATTCCTGTATTTTCGGGTCAGGATACCCTGATGATGAATGTGGAACTGGGCCGCAAGAAATTTGCCGACGTGCCGGGAAGCATGGGGCTTCTCCTGCCGCCCGCCTATTCGTACGCCTTTTATTCCGAAAACGAATTATGGAGCTACAACGGCAGTTTCCTCTATCCTTTCCGCTTAAAAAGAGAAACGCCCGATTCGCTGTATTTCTTTAAACGGCAAGGCTACGACCATCTGCTCTATCCCTTGGAGCAAGACCGCCTGCTGGTGCTGAGCACGCCCGAAGCCGACCCCACCGATATCCTGCCCAATTTTTCGCTGTTCTTTATCCTCTTCGGCATCGCCGGCGCGCTTGTTCTGGCCTTGTTCGACAAAGATTTCTTAGGAACCGCCGGCACCTACGCCCGTCAACTGCGCAGCGGCATGTTCATGTTGCTGCTGGCGGTGGTGTTCGTGTTCGGGGCGGTCGCCCTGTTCTTTATCCGCCAGATAAACCTCAACGAGAACTCCAAGCTGCTGCGGAGCCAAAGCCTGTCCATTCTGGCGGAAATGGAAAACCGCTACATGAACCTGCCCGGAGAATGCCTCCTGCCGCCCCGAAACGACAGCATCATAGATAAACTCCATGCCGAAACCGAACAACTAGGCAACCTGTTCCGCAAAGACATCTATCTCTATTCCACGCAAGGAGAACTAATCTCCAGCCCGCGCCCCGAAAGCCTGCTGCCCGAACGGTTAGACGAAGATATCCTGAACGAAATCGCCGAAGAACAGAGCCACCTGCTGATTCTGCCCCGGCAAGGTTCGCTGCTGGCCTTCGCCTCTTTCCGCAACGCCAACGGCGAGGTAATCGGCTTCTTCTGCCTCCCCTACTACATAGCGGTGGAACGCCAACGCGCCGAAATGAGCCGTTTTCTGTGCACCTACCTCAACATCATGGTGCTACTGTGCCTCATTACCTTTGTCTTTTCCTCGCTGCTGGCAAGGCGCATCACCAAGCCGCTGCAACTGGTTACACGCATGGTGGCGCAAATCAAGCCGGCACAGAAAAACAATCATCTGGAATGGAAGCGCAAAGACGAAATCGGCGTGCTGGTAAAGCAATACAACCTTTTGGTAGATGAACTGGAAACCAGCCTGCGCAAACTGGCCGAATCGGAACGCGAGAACGCCTGGAGCGAAATGGCGCGGCAGGTGGCGCACGAAATCAAGAATCCGCTTACCCCCATCAAGCTGCAGGTACAACTGCTGCAACGGGCGTATAACGAAGGCGACCGCCACGATTTCAAGGAACGCTTGGACCGCTTTGCCGAACTGCTCGGCGGACAGATCGACCGCCTGGCGCATATCGCCGGCGCTTTCTCGCAATTTGCCCAATGGCAGAAACCGCAGTTGCAGGAAGTGTATCCGGCGCAGATAGTCCGTCAGACACTCGAATTGTTCAAGGCGGACGAAAAAATAACCTTCCGCACGGAGATACCGCCGCAAAACGAAAAAATCCGCATATATGCGGATTCCGGATTTTTGGAACAGATTCTTATCAACCTAATACGAAATGCCGTACAAGCGCTCGAAGATGCGCAGACCCCCGACCCGGAAATACGGCTCGGCATCGAGGCATCGCCCGAAGGCTTCTGCACAATTTATGTAACCGACAACGGCCCGGGCATCCGCGCCGAAAACCGGGAGCATATCTTCGAGCCCCGCTTCACAACCCGCAGCACGGGAGCGGGCTTAGGGCTGGCCATCTGCCGCCGCCTGGCCGAAAGCATGAACGCGGAAATAGCCCTTTCGGTTGTACAGCCAACCACCTTTACGCTTAGAATGAAGTCAGTTCGTTGAAATACTCGATGGCGGCGCGGTCGGTAAGCAAAGACAGAAAGTCGATGATCGCGCGGTTGTACTGCATTTCTTCCTTTAAATCGTACAGACGCTTGTGGTAAGACGGTTCGCCGGTCTTTACCAACAGTTTTATCCACGACAGGAAAGCCCCTCCCAGCTTGGGATAAACCGGTTCGAATTCCTTCTCGATACGGGAAAGCGTGTTTTCGCCGCCGAAGCACTGCGAAAGAGCCTCGTACAGAGATTCAATCACCAGTTTGGCGTAGGCTTCGTAGTTCTTCAGACGCGGATGCTTGTAGATATGCCGGTAGTTGAACTTCATCAAGGTCTTCATCAAGCCATAGACCTCCTTGCTGAAACAAAGCCCGTTTTCGGGCGAACTGTGGCGGCAGAGATCGGTAATGAAGATATGGATGAAATTGGTGTTGTTGGCCGTTTCCACGAGCGGAAAACCCAACAGGATATGGTTCAGCTCATCCACCTGCGATTCGGTGAGGATGCCCAAGGCCTGCGCGTCTTCCAAATCCCGCCCCAGATAGGCGATCTTGTCTGAAATCTTCATCACGCAGCCTTCCCAGGTGTAAGGCTCAAAACGGTTCTGCTTGGTAAAGGCGTTCAGGTCGATGGCTTCCTGACGCGGGCAAAGCATGGCCTGGTTCACCTCCCCGCAATGCGAAACGATGCCGTCGCGCACGGCGTAGGTAAGGTTCAGGTTCTTGTGCTGCCCCTGGGTATCGTTCAAGAGCTCGATGTCATCCACCACGCGCAGCGAATTCTTTTCGTGCCAGAACTCGCCCAAGCCGTATTTCTTGCAGAGCTCGTCCAGAAACACCTCGCCCGAATGCCCGAAAGGCGCATGCCCCAGGTCGTGCCCCATCGCGATGGCGTAGGTAAGCTCCGAATTGAGCCCGAGAAAACGGGCGATGGTGCTGCTTACCGAAATAACGTGGTTCACGTGTTCGATACGGGTACAGATACGGTCGTCGTTGGTGTGGAAGAACACCTGCGTCTTGGACTTGAGGCGTGAATACGCCAGCGAATGGAGAATCCGGTCGTTGTCGCGCCCGAACTCGCTCCGTATCTCATCGGTCTTGAGCGGCGACTCCTGTTGCCGCTTGATGGCCTGCCTCCACGCAGGATGCCCCGGTTTCATCGCCAGGGCGGCAAACGAATCCCGGTGTTTCTGAATATCGTTCATCATCTTTACATCAGCCGCCGGCACGCTTGAACCGGTAGCCCTCTTTGGTTAATATCTCGCAAACCTTGTCGCGCACATCGCCCTGCAGCACAATCTCGCCGTCTTTGGCCGTGCCGCCGATGCCGCAACGGGTCTTGAGCGTCTTGCCCAGTTTCTCCAAATCCGCCTCCGTTCCCACAAAACCGGTAATGAGGGTAACGGTCTTGCCCGCCCGACGCTTGCTGTCGCGCATCACGCGCAAGTCCTGGCGGGCAGGTTCCAAGGTTTCCGCTTGCGGCGTTTCCTCGTAGCGGTACTGAAAATTTGGGTCGGTGGAATACACCACCCCTATCGGCATTTTCTTAGCCATCTCTATCAACTATGATTTAGCGCAGTTTTTCGGCGATATAAGCCGCGATTTCCTTGATGGCGATGCGTTCCTGCTTCATCGTGTCGCGTTCACGCACCGTTACGGTATCGTTGCTCATCGTGTCGGTATCCACGGTAATGCAGAAAGGCGTGCCGATGGCATCCTGACGGCGGTAACGGCGGCCGATGGCGTCTTTCTCGTCGTACTGGCACATAAAGAGCGGCTGCAGGGAAGAGAGAATCTCGCGCGCCTTTTCGGGCATCCCGTCTTTCTTCACCAACGGCAGAACCGCCACCTTGTAGGGCGCCACCTTGGCCGGAATCCGCATCACCACACGCTCGCTGCCGTCTTCCAGCTTCTCTTCGGTATAGGCCTGACTCAACACCGCCAGACACATACGGTCAAGCCCGATGGAAGTTTCCACCACATAGGGAACGTAGTTTTCGTTGCGCTCGCTGTCGAAATACTGCAGCTTCTTGCCGCTGAACTCCTGATGGCGGCTCAAATCGTAGTCGGTGCGCGAATGGATGCCTTCGAGTTCCTTGAATCCGAACATGAAATTGAACTCGATGTCGGTGGCGGCATTGGCGTAGTGCGCCAGCTTTTCGTGGTCGTGGAAACGGTAGTTCTCCGCCGGCATGCCCAGCGAAAGATGCCAGCGCATGCGTTCCTTCTTCCAATATTCGAACCATTCCATTTCGGTGCCGGGAGCGCAGAAGAACTGCATCTCCATCTGCTCGAACTCGCGCATGCGGAAAATAAACTGACGGGCCACGATTTCGTTGCGGAAAGCCTTTCCCGTCTGGGCGATGCCGAAAGGAATCT
>CAMWTX010000037.1 GCA_947177315.1 uncultured Bacteroidales bacterium
GATATAAGGTACGTTTTTGGTATATGATAAAGGTTTGTCGTGGATATTTTTGATGGTTCTTTGGAATTTTATGACAAACTTTACACTGCCCGACCGGAGGCGCTTATGTCTTTTGGTTGTGGCGACCCAAAGAACGGAGTATTCACGTTAAAGCAAAAACAATGAAAAAGGTTCTTTTATTCTTTCTTACACTGATGTTGGGTTGCAGCCTCGCAGGGGCGCAAAACACGCGGGTTCTCGGCTCGGCCTTGCTTAGCGGCAAGGGCTGCCCTCAAAGTTACGGGATTAAAGTTAAGATTACCAAGGGCGACTCTACCTTGCAAAAAGAAACCGATTATGGTGAAGATTATGCCGAACTGATAGGCTGTATGTACGGCTATGAGTTCATGGCTTGGGAAGCGGGTGTTTACGGACTTACCTATTCGAAAGATGGTTATGAAACAAAAACACAGCAGATTACCGTAGAGGCTGGAGCCGAAAGATTCATTGTTCCTTCTGTGACGCTCGAACCGCAGACAAACGATTACACTTTCGGGGGAAACCTTCGCTATACTACGGCCGATGAAGAAACCAAAACCGTAGCGGATGCGCAGATATTGTGCTACAAGGATGCGCAAGGTACGGAGAAATTGGGTGAAACCCGTACCGATGCGGAAGGCAATTGGCAGATAACGGTGCAGGCTCAGGCCGACGCTTCGGTGTATTTCGATGCTGTTCATCCCAATATCGAGGTCCTTTCCAAGACTTCCGCTGCGGCAAATTCTACTACAAAAGTTATTCCCGTACAGATCTATTGCTCGGAAAAGACACCCGATTTGTTGGGAATGGAGACCTATAAGCTCCGGCAGGCGGGTACGATAGACGAGCCTTGGGTGGAATTGAGTTGGACTTGGCCGCAGGAATTGTTAGACAACTATAGAATCGCCGGGAACAAAGGCGTTTACCAAGTTTCCCGTGTGCAGATTTTCCGCGATCTCGGTGCGGCGGGCTGGTCTGAAATAGGCTCTTTGGAGGTTGCCGATTCTGTATTGCCCGGCACTTCCTTTGTGGATGGAAAAAATGCAGCCCATCGTCTTTTGGCGGGAAAAACCTATCAATACCGTTTCGAGATCACGTACAAGTATCCCAAAAGCGGCGTGGTCACGGTAAACAATGATTCCCGGCTTACGATAACCTTGGGTACCGTGATTCCTCAATACGATAGCGTAACCTTGACGCTTGCGCCGAACAATCCCGAATGGGGTACGGTTACCGGCGCGGGCAAGTACGAAGAAAACGACGAGGTGGTGATCCGTGCCCAGGCCAATCGCGGCTATGTGTTCTCCGCTTGGAAAAACGGCGAGGAAACGATAGCCACCACCGCCAAACACAAATTGGTGATAACCGAAAACATGACGCTTACGGCTGTCTTTGAGGAAAAGGCTCCTGTTTACGATTCAGTAAGGTTGACCCTGGAAGCCAATAATGCCGCTTGGGGTACGATAGAAGGTGCGGGTCGCTATGCCAGGGGTGAGGAAGTAACGGTAAAAGCCACGCCCAACAAGGGTTATCTCTTTAAGGAATGGAAAGCAGGTTCCGTGGTGCTTTCCAATAAAGCCGAATACACTTTGGTTTTGGCTACCGATTCCACGCTTACGGCGGTATTTGAATACCAAACCGAGTATCGCGGCATGACTAATTGCAAGGCCAGACAGATTGACGCCACCACAAACCGCATTACATGGAGATGGCCGCAGGAATTGCTGGACGAATATGTTACCGCCGATGGCGAGGGAACTTATGAAATATTCAGGATTAATGTTTTCCGTCTTGATCCGGGGGAAACATCCTATGCCGAGGTGGGGTCTGTACGGCCTGAATCCGGAGACCTGCCAGGCACTTTCTTTGTGGATTCCAGTTCGAACCATCCGCTTGTGCTGAACAATACCTACACTTATCGTTTGGAAGTGGTTTACTCCAAGCCTCAGCAGCAAAGCGTTTTTGTGGAAGACGAAGCGCGTCTTACGGTAAGGATGGTTGAAAATCCCGTGGTGGAACCCGATACCGTATTGCTGACTCTCCGTGTAAACGACAAAGATATGGGTACGGTGCAGGGCGCCGGCGAATATGAAGAAGGCTCGTATGTTACGATTAAGGCTATTCCCAACGCCGGTTATGAGTTCGTGGCCTGGATGAACCGCACGGATACCGTGGCCAAGACCGCCGAACACAAGTTTGTTCTGGATGCCGACCTTACGCTTACCGCCCTCTTTAAGAAACAGGACGGCGGCACTTCCAACGAAGACCGTGAACAGTCCGCCTGGCGTGTGTGGTCCGAAAACGGTGCGATGGTGCTGCGTAGCAACGCCGCTTGCCGCTACGATGTTTACAATATGGCGGGCGTGTTGGTAAAGCAGGCTAAGGTGAACCAAGGCGAATACCGTATCGCCTTAAACAGCGGTCTGTATATCATCCGCCGTATTTCCGCCACCGGTTATTCGGTAAAGAAAGCGGTGGTGCGCTAAACCGCTGTGGTTACACATAGAAAACAGGCACGATAAAAATAAAAAGATATGAACGCTATCAAAAAACTGATGGGGGGGATGCTGTTCGCCTGCGGATTGTTTGTTTCGGTCAATGCGCAGGAGATTCCTTGGTGTTTTCCTGATACCGTCACCAAGGTGGCTACTTCCGGCAGGGGCGGCATCTACCTTTATACCTTCGATGACCGGGGCAATGCCTTGGTGACCGAGTATATCGAGCATGATGCCACGGGAACGCAGATACCGCAACAGAAAATAACGGCGGTCTATAACCGTTTCGACTTGGTGGATACCACGGTAAGTTACCAGTGGAGAAGCGGCGGCTACATGGCTGCCGCCCGCAAGATTGCCCGTTACGACAACCGGGGCAACCTTATCTATCTGTTGAACGAAAACGGTGATGGAAATGACGGTTGGACACCGGCAAACCGTTATACCTACACCTACAACGAAAAGAACCTTAAGACGGATGTGCTGATAGAAAAGCCTCTTGATGTTGAGTTCGACCAATGGACTCCTTCGGAAAAGGCCCGGTATGTTTACGACGGCAAAGACCGTGAGCTTTCTTATGAACATTCTGTATATGTGGAATCGGCATGGTATCACTACCGCAGCACGTTCAATAAGTACGAAAACGACAATCTGGTGCAGGAAATCGGCATGGGGTTGAGCCAAGAGGGCGTATTTGACAGTACCTATAAACTCTCCTATGCCTATAATGCCGCCGGCAAGCAGGTGGAATGGCTCTATGAAGTCTTTGTGGATGGGGCATGGGAAAACAGCGACCTCCGCCGTTTCTTCTATGATGCCGATGGTTACGATACCATGGTAATCAGTTACCAATGGAATCTGTACAGTACTGGAATATGGGATTCCACCGTGAAGGAGGTTTACAAGAACCGCCCTGACGGACAGCGTATCCGGGTGGATCATTACACCGCGGAGGGCGCGGACCCTGGAGAATGGTTCCTGGCTGCCTATATGGAATTCGAATATAACGAAGCAGGCCGCCGTACTGCCTATAACTACAGCAGTTACAACCAAGACAACGGCGGCGATTTCCGTTATGAATTCGAACTGAACGAAAACAACGACGATGTGCGCGCCACCTGCTTTGTAAAGAAAGGCGGCGATTGGGTGCCCACCGATAGAATCAACCTGGAGGCGGAATACCATGACGGCACTTCGATTCTCTACGCCAACGAACCGATGCACGAAATAAGGGTTCATTACAAGAGCGGCACCAAATCGCCGATTCCCGACGATGTGGCGAACCAGGCATGGCAGGCTGCACCGGATTTCTCGGTGCGCGTATATCCGAACCCCGCCCGCGAGATATTGAGTGTGGAAGCCGATGAAAATGGCTATTTCGACATGGAGCTGTACGACCTTTCGGGTCGCATGATAGAAAGCCGCCGCGCCGTGCAGTGTGCCGAATTCAACGTGTCGCATTATCATGGCGTGTATCTGCTCCGTGTGGAAAAGAACGGTTCGGCGGTATCGCGCAAAGTGGTTATCCTTTAATAATTGAAATCAATCAAAATAAGTAATATGAAAATTCGCAACTATTGGCTGTCGGTGGCCTTGTCGTTTCTCGGCATTGCCGCTCCGGCATTGGCCCAGACCGGAAACACGCCCCAGGCGTGCAAGCCGGAAGTAAAACAGATCCGCGACAATCAGGTTACGTTGGTATGGAACAACGTGGAACCGGTGTATGGGATTCTCGATGATTTTGAAGGTCATCCGGATTTCGCCATCAATTCGCCCGGCGAACTGGGTTGGAGCTATTGGGATATGGATCATGCCAGAACCTACTCGATCGGCGATTACATCTGGCAGGACCAAAGTACGCCCAAGGCATTCCAGGTATGGACTCCCTCCAAGACCATTCCGGCCTATACCTACGAGAAGGCGTTGCCGCACAGCGGCAAGAAATGCCTTGTTTCGTTGGCTACCGTTACCGGCGAAAGGCGTAACGACTGGTTGATCAGCCCCGATTTGAGATCCCAGAACTTTGCCGAAGACATCACGCTTTCTTTCTGGGCGCGTTCGTTCAATACGGCCAGTGGGGAGGAATTGATAAAGATTGCCTATTCCACCACCACGATGGAATTGGATGAGTTTCTGTTCCTCAACAACGGTGCGCCTGTCATTATTCCCGAAAGTTCCAAGGAACACCCGGGAATGTATTTCTTCTCTTTCGTTATTCCCAAGGAAGCCCGCTATGTGGCCATCAACTGCGTTACCTGGGAGGGACACGCCTTGTTTATAGACGATGTGGCGCTTGCCACCAACAAGGTGAACCCCACCAAAGCCGCCCCCAACTACCTTACGGGCTTCAACCTCTATCGCGACGGGGTTAAGGTGAACAGTGAACTGATTACCGAACACTCCTATGTGGATATCGTTCCCACTTTCGGAGACCATGACTATCAGGTGGAATCCGTTTTTGAAACAGGTAGTCCCATAAAAGGTGTGGCCACGACCGTGAATGTGCCCAACATCCACTTGTTGCCCTTTGTCGAAGATTTTATAAGCTACGATTTCGAAACCAATTTCTGGGAAGTTTCGTGTCCCGACAATCCGATACAGTCGATTTCGAATCCTTGCTTCTGGAGCGTCAACTACCGTCCTTACACCATGTTTAATGAAGCGGCTCAGTTCTATCCGTTAAGCAGTCTGCAGAACTATAAAGACTATTGCCTTACCAGCATGGAACTGGATGCCACCGGTTTGGACAGCGTGATGATGTGTTACGACATCGGTTTGGACGCTTATGAGTTGACAGGATCTTCCCGCGGTGGCGAAGCGATTGCGGTGGAAGTGTTCGTTGACGGCGAATGGATAGAGGTGGACAGACGGCGCGATACCTGCGGCGATTACGACTACACCCGTTTCTATGTGGATTTGTCGCAATATGTGGCTCACAAGAAGTTCAGAATCCGTTTCAATGCACAAGGACGCACGGCCAGCAACCTTATCGCTTGGTATATCAGTTATATCAGGGTCTATGAAAAAGCCAAGGCCAAGGTTTCGGGAACCGTGCTTTGCGACGGTAATCCGGTGGCGGGTGTGCGGGTAACTTTCACCAGTGCACAGCAAGACGTCTATACGGTGGTTACCGCTGCCGACGGTACATATTCGATTCCCGGCGTGGATGCCGACCGCTATACGGTTACCGCCGAACTGACCGGCTACAATCCCTATTCCGAAACCCTTACCGTCAGCAAGGGAAGCCAGACGGTCGATATCGCCATGACCCGTCCCGTGATTGCTTTGACCTCCACTTCGCAAGCGCATACCTTGGCGGCGGAAGCTACCGATAACGGCACGATTGGCCTGCAGAACACGGGCAACGGCACTTCGAGGGTAGGTATGTGGATCGACTATAAGGACAAGACCGTTTCTGCCGCTCCTTCGTTCGAAACGCTCAAGACTTTCAATACCTCCGACATCCTGCAGTCTTCCATCGGTTTCGACGGCGAGTATTTCTATATGGCACAGAGCGATGAATACACCAACGATGCCCTTATCTACAAATACGACAAGGAAGGTACGTTCGTGGGTACTTTCATGCCCAATGTCCATTTGCGCCGTTGGTTCGCCATGGCTTACGACGGGGAGAATTTCTATTCCGTGCATGCCGACAACATTATCCGCATCATCAATATGAAAGAGGGTATCCAGATAGGCGAAATCCCCACCGAAGTGACCGGTCTTTGCCATATCGCCTACGATGAAGCCCGCGATGCTTTCTGGGTGGGTTCGCTCAACACCTTGGCTTTAGTGGACAGGAACGGAAACACCTTGGTGGATGAAATAATATACAATTCCGAAGAAGTGTTGTTTTCGGGTTCCGCCTACGACCCCTATTTCAAGGAAGGCCCTTGCTTGTGGATCATGGACCGTTCGCGCGGCAATAATCCCTTGAGCGTTTGGACCAAAGCGGTGATCCGCCGCATCGACCTTACCGATATGGAACTCAAGGATGATTATTCTTTCCCCTGCGATGAATGGCCTGGATTCATCTACGGCGGCAGCAACTATGGTCAGGTATGGGGCGCTGGCCTGTTCGGAACGACCCGCTACAAAGACGGTCATTTCGTGTTGATGGGCGTCATCATGGCCAAACCCGGTCTGGTTGGCATCGTCGATATGTACGAAGTTCCCAACTGGCTCAAGATGGAAGAATACGGCTTCAATATGGAAGCTGCCGGCAGCAAGCAGGTGGCCTATACGGTAGATGCCGCCAACCTGCTCGAAAACGACTCGTGCAAGGCTACGGTTACTTTCCGTATGGATCCGTATGCCGCGCCGCTGCAGTTTGAAGTATCCGCCAAGGTGAACGCCAAGGCGCAATACGCCAAGCCGCTTTCTTTGCGTGCCGTGGCCCAGAACGACAACGCCGCCAAGCTTACTTGGAGCGTTCCGCAGTCCGCTACGGCTCCGGCAAGCTACAATATTTACCGCAATGGCGAAAAAATCGCTTCCGCCACCACGCCCGAATATACCGACAACAACCTCAAGTTCGGGGATTATGTTTACGTTGTTTCGGCGGTCTATGCCGCCAATAACGAATCGGCACGGAGCAACGAGGCCAAGATCAATATCAAAGTGGGTGTGGCCTGCTACGCACCTTTCGGCCTTACCGCCGCCAACGTGCGCAACAACTCCATCGCCCTTACTTGGAAAGATCCCTCGGCTGCGGGTTCGCAAGCGACAAGCCTGCGCTGGGACAACGGACGCACGGAAGACGGTATCGTGGCGGCCGGCGAATGGATCGGGGCTGCTTCGTGGTCGGCGCAAGACCTTGTTCCTTACCGCAACATGGGCTTGAAATCGGTAAGCTTGGTGCCGATGACCGTCAACGCCGAGTTTACCGTAAAGATTTTTGAAAACGATGTGATGGTTTACAGCCAGCGTGCGGAAAAGGCCGGCATGAAAGCCGGTTCTCCGTTTACGGTTGTCTTGGACGAAGAATACAAAATCAACGACCGCAAGGAACTTAAGGTGGGTATCGAATGCGCCAACTTTATTCCTCTCAGCGAAGCGGATGTTTTGGAATTGGGCGTGGACGCCGGTCCTGCCGTCAACAAGAAAGGCAACTGGATGTATATGGAAGGTTTCGGCTGGTTCACCATCGGTTCGGTGGGCGTTTCCGACGCCAACTTCAACATCAGTCTGGAACTGAGCCCCAAGACGGGCAGCGAACCGCTTGCCAAGGGCTATAACGTATATCGTGACGGTCAGAAGATCAACACCGCTTCGGTAACCGAATGCAGCTATACCGACCCAGTAACCGATCCGGGGCTCTATACCTACACGGTAACGGCTCTCCACGACAATGGCGAATCCTATGCCAGCCCGTCGGCCAGCGCCCGCATTGTGGATATTTCTTCGCACGATGCGCCCGAAGACCTGTCGGCCTATATCTCGATGAACCGCAACGTGGCCTTGCATTGGAACAACCCCAATACCCGTACCGCCTCCAATGCCAAATCGGGCGATTACAAGCCTTTCGGTTACATCAGTCAGTTCAGCACACTCCAACCCGTTGAATCGGCGGTGGTTACCGACGGCAAGTATATCTATACCTCGCATCGTAACCGCAACGGCGAGTTCCACAAATACGATATGCAGGGCAACTTTATCGAAGATTTCGAAATAGAAGGTGCCGGCATGATTTCCGACCTTACCTACGACGGCCAGTATTTTTACGGCTGCGGTGCGGGTCTTACCATACATTGTTTCGACTTTGAAAACCACACCATCGTAAAGTCGATGTCCGTTACCGAAACGGCGCGCCACCTTACCTATATCCCCGAATTGGACAACGGCAAGGGCGGCTTTGAAATCGGCGACTGGACTTCTTCCTATTTCGTAAACAAGAACGGAAATTACATGGGAGAAGGTTATTCAGGCTTGGACGGTGCTTTCGGAGCGGCCTACCACGACGGCAAGCTTTATTATGCCCAGCAGGGCGATGCCGGCTTGTGCGAAGTGATGGAAGTGGATTTCGCCACGCTCAAGGCTACCGGCAACAGCACGGATCTGAGCGATTCCAGATACCTGAAACTTGCCGAAAACACGCGTTCGGGCGGTCTCAGCCTGTTTGAGGCACCCAACGGAACGGCGGTATTGGTACTCGTGTTGCAGCAACCGGTACCCGATCTCAACAAGATAGTTTTCCTCGAAGCCACGCAGAGTGCCTATATATCGGGCTTCAACGTATATCGCGGTAACACGAAGATCAACACCGACCCGGTTTCGATACGCGATTATGCCGATGTCTTGACCGCCGCCGGTGATTATTCCTATACGGTTTCCGCCATCTATGTGGATGAGGTGGAAAGCGATAAGAGCGCTCCCGTTTCGGTTAAGATTGTGGAAGCCACACACTGCGAAAAACCGGTTGACGTTCAGGCCGCCGCCATCAAGCGTAACGTACACTTGCAATGGACCTCGGTGATCGAAATGGAAAACCGTGGCGACAGCATGGAAACCTACGCTCATCTGGCTACAGGTAAGGTAGGGAACTGGACTACCGTAGATGGTGACGGTTTGCCGGTGTATGTGGCCGATAACTTTGCTTTCCAAGGTATGGACAATGCCAGGACCTTCTTTATCTTGGATGAAGAAAGTATCGAAAGGCCAAATTCGGGCTTCGCTTTTTCAGGAAAGAAATCGTTTGTGGCTATAGCCGCTTGGGATTCCAAGAATGCGGCCAAGACCAACGACTGGCTCATTACCGAAGCCAAAACTTCTACAGGAGCGGCTCCTACCTGGATTTCGTTTATGGCCCGCGGTCTGGATGCCGGCCATAAGGAAAACTTCTATATGGCATACAGTACCATGAGCTCCGATACGAGCAACTTTATCCAGATGACTTCTTTCCCTGAAAGAGTGGATTACCTGTGGACCCGCTACACTTACCAATTGCCTGAAGGTGTCAAGTATGTGGCTATTCACTACACTACTTTGGAAGGCCATGCGTTGTTTATCGACGATGTATGCTTGGGTTCGGGTGTCTGCCCGTTTACGGTGGGCACCGAATTCGGATCGGATGAAGAATTTATCGAAGCGGTGGCGGGTTACAATATCTATCGCAACGGGGAACGTTTGAACAACGAACCGGTTAAGGCAAGTTCTTTCTTTGACGGTAACCTTTCCAACGGCGAATACACCTACGAAATCCAGGCAATCTACAATACCTCCTGCGAAAGTTCCAAGAGCACGCCGGTAAAGGTCAAGGTGGAATATGCAGATCCCTGCAATGCGCCCGAAGGCCTTTATGCCGATGTGGTAGGTTCTGATGTGATGCTGGGCTGGATGGAGCCGTTCTACGATGAACCTGTGGATCTGACTTATGCCAAGAGTTCGGAAGTGGCCGGCGGTGCCGGTTGGACCATGGATGCCACCTATTATGTGGCCAACAAGTGGGATGCCGCAGACTTGATGGGTGTTTACGGTTACCGTATCGATGCGGTGGCAGGCTTGTTCTATTACGCACCCAATCAGCTTTCCCTCGTGATTTACCAAGGTGGGGAACTGATGTACGAACAGGATGTTACCCGCGAATGTGCAGAACTGGACATTTCCATCTTTACACTCGCCACGCCTTATCAGATCGATTTCACCAAAGACCTGATGGTAGGTTTCCGCATTGTGGCGGATGGCGGTATGCTGACCATGCTTTATGTCTCGGGTGAAGCCGATAACGGTTACGGAAACCTCTATTCCGACGACGGCAAGAACTGGTATCCGGCTCTTACGTATAGCGGCGGTCAATGGAAAGGAAACTGGTTTATGATTACTCTTCTGGATATGGGATTGCCTACGGCGGCCAACGATTTGCAGGGTTACCGCATGTACCGCAACGGTTCGGCGATTACTTCGGAACTGCTTTCGGAACGTACCTATACTGACCGGAATGTTCCTGCCGGAACCTATTCCTACCAAGTGGCTGCCGTTTACGGTGCTTGCGGAGAAAAATTGAGCGAACCGGTTAGGGTACGTATGACGGATAATGAAGATGTTGAAGAACTGAACCTCGTTACCGTAGGGCCTAACCCCGCGCACGAAACCGTAACGGTTTGGGGCGAATACAAGAAGCTCGAAATCGTGGACGTGCAAGGTAAGGTAAGAATTACCAAGCCTGCCGGAAACGGTGGTGAAATCGATATTCGCCAACTTTCCGCCGGCGTTTACTTTGTACGCATCGAAACTATTCAAGGACAACAAGTTAGAAAATTGGTTGTTTGGTAATTAAGGTTGTGGATCCCGGCGCGGCAAGCCGCGCCGGTGCATCTGCAGAACTTGCCAAGAAAATTAAGAGAGAAAAATTGGTTGTTTGGTGATTAAGGTTGTAGAGCCCGGGGCGGCGGGGGCGCGGCGGGGGGGGTGGGAGACAACAAGGGGCCCGCCGGGAGGGGGCATGGGGGGGGGGGGGGGGGGGGGGTGGTGGGTGGGGGGTGGGG
>CAMWTX010000038.1 GCA_947177315.1 uncultured Bacteroidales bacterium
CTCCTGGTGTTCAACGACACGCGGGTGGTGCACGCCCGTTTGATTTTTGCCAAGAACAACGGCACGGAATCTCGGGCAGATGCCTCCAAGGAACAGGGCGCGCGTATCGAGATTTTCTGTCTGGAACCCACTTGCCCCGCCGAAATCGCCACGGCTTTCGCTTCGGCGGGCCGTTGCCGCTTTAAATGCCTGGTGGGAAACAACAAGCGTTGGAAAGAGGGCGCGTTGCAGATGGAATTTCCGCTCGAAAACGCTTCGGAGCAAGGCCTAAAAGGGAGTTTGCAGGCGCGTAAGACCGCGGTTTTCGACGATTGCTTCGAAGTGGAGTTTTCCTGGCAGCCGGAACACCTGAGTTTTGCCCAGGTGCTGGAACAGGCGGGCAAGGTACCGCTTCCTCCCTATATCCGCCGTCAGGCCGAGGATTCCGACAAGGCGCGATACCAAACGGTGTTCGCCCGTTTCGACGGTTCGGTGGCCGCACCCACGGCGGGACTGCATTTTACGCCCCAGGTGTTGCAGGAACTCAAAGGTTCGGGCATCGGGCAGGATTTCATCACCCTGCATGTGGGGGCTGGCACTTTCCGCCCCGTCAAGGCGGAGCAGATCGGCGGGCACGCCATGCACTACGAGCATATTCTCGCCACCGACGGCCTGATCCGCCACCTTTTGGAGGCCCTCAAGAGCGGCAAGCCTGTCATTCCCGTGGGAACCACCTCCATGCGCAGCCTCGAAAGCCTCTATTGGATAGGATTGAAACTCTTGAAGCATGGTTTTCCGGCTTCGGACAGTTCCGAAGAACCCGTTTTTGAGGTTCACCAGTGGGAAGCCTACGAAGATTGGGCGCAGGCGCGCCAAGAAATAAGCCCGATTGCCGCTTTGGAAGCGCTTTTGGCGTATATGGAACAACATAAGTGGCGGCAGATTCACGGGCACACGGCGCTGATGATAGCCCCCGGCTACGAGTTTGCCCTCTGCAAGGGCATCATCACCAACTTCCACCAACCGCAAAGCACCTTGCTGTTGCTCGTGTCGGCCTTGATAGGCCCCGTTTGGCGCGATCTCTACGGTTTCGCCCTCCAAAACGGCTTCCGCTTTCTGAGCTACGGCGACAGCTGCCTGTTTCTTCCGGAGGCATAATATCTCTGACTTTTTACAAAACACACACATTTTTATCTCTGACTTTTTACAAAAAACATCAGTTTTTATCTCTGACTTTTTACAAATTTTGTATCTTTGCAAAAGATAGATAATTTGTTATGGAAAGATTATACTATCCAAGGTTTATAGACGGCTATTTACAAGCTTGGAAGAACGAAAAAGACCACAAGCCGCTGTTGCTTCGCGGAGCCCGTCAAGTGGGAAAATCTTCCGCCATCCGTCATCTTGGAAAGACGTTCAAATATTTTGTTGAAGTGAATTTCGAACGCGACAAAGAAGTTATTGCCGCGTTTAGGGGAAACCTCAAACCGCAGGAAATCGCTTCGCGTCTTTCGGCGTTTTACGGCATACCGGTCGTACCGGGTCAGACGCTTTTGTTTTTGGATGAGATTCAGGCTTGTCCGGAAGCGATACACAGCCTTTGGTTCTTTTATGAAGATTATCCCGAGCTTCATGTGATAGCGGCGGGTTCGTTACTCGAATTCGCTTTGAAGAACATAAGGTCGTTCGGCGTGGGAAGGGTTCGCTCCTTGTTTATGTATCCGATGTCTTTCGATGAATTTCTTGTAGCCACAGGCCATCACACATGGCTGAAGGCCAAGAAAGAATCCTCTCCGGAAAGTCCTTTGTTCGAGGCTCTGCACGAAAAGTTGGTGGAAAGTTTCCGCAGTTATCTGGTGGTGGGAGGAATGCCGGAATCCGTGCGTAAATGGGTGGAAACAGGTGATTTATTGAAATGCTGGCAGGTTCAGGACGACATTATGCTGGCGTATGAGGATGATTTTTCGAAATACGAAGGGAAAGTTGACCCGATATTGTTGCGGAAGGTGCTTCGGAGTGTGGCCTTGCAGACCGGTGGAAAATTCGTGTATGGAAATGTTCAGGGCGATTACCGCAACGAAAAAGTAAAAGTGGCCTTGGAATTGCTCAAAGATGCCGGATTGATAA
Organism: uncultured Bacteroidales bacterium; assembly: GCA_947177315.1. Classification (GTDB taxonomy): domain Bacteria; phylum Bacteroidota; class Bacteroidia; order Bacteroidales; family P3; genus Pullibacteroides. Next base: position 2,107 of record CAMWTX010000038.1, read on the forward strand.
AACCGGTTTTTCATACGGCATCCAACGGAATTCCCTTGGGGGCGGAAATCAATGAAAAATTTGTCAAGTATATTTTCTTGGACAGTGGATTGATGTTGCGTCTATTGGGGTTGGAAAACGCGGGAGAGGCTTCGGAAATATCCAAACAGATTCTTGTCGGAACGGCATCCGAGCTTGTGAACAAAGGCCATGTCGCGGAAATGGCGGCAGGGTGGGAGTTGCTCAAATATAATGCGCCCAACCAAAGGCACGACTTGTATTATTGGCAGAATCTGAACCGTGGAGCCCAGGCGGAAGTGGATTACGTTATCGTTAAGGATATGAAAGTGGTTCCCTTGGAAGTAAAGGCGGGAACGAAAGGTTCGATGAAGAGCATGTATCAGTTTGTTAAAGATAAGCACCTTACATACTGTATCCGATCTTCCTTAGAAAATTTCGGCAAGTTGGAACAGGTGGACATTATTCCCCTGTATGCTCTGTCGAATCTATATCAGACCGCAGAAGCCGGCGTATAATCGGTTTGGTCTGCCATTCCTTTTTTGCTATATTCGCACCTATCAAAATGCAGAAATTCAAACACGAAATAAAATGAAAAACCTTTTGTTGACAATCGGGCTGGTTTTGGCGGTGGTTTTCTCCGCACAGGCCCAAAAAGGCGGTAAGAAAGACGACAAGAAGGCCGTTTATCAGTTTACCGACGTAAAGACCATCGACAACACCTCCGTCAAGGACCAGAACCGTTCGGGTACTTGCTGGAGCTTTTCGGGAACCTCCTTCCTCGAATCGGAACTGCTCCGCATGGGCAAAGGCGAATTCGACCTTTCGGATATGTATCCCGTCTATAAATGCTATCTGCTCAAGGGCGACAAATACGTGCGCCTGCACGGTAAGACCGAATTGGCCACCGGCGGGGCGAGCAACGACGTGGTGGATGTGCTGGAAGTGTTCGGCGTGGTTCCCGAAGAAGCCTTCCCCGGCCTCAACTACGGTGCCGACGCCCACGACCACAGCGAGCTGGATGCCGTGCTCACCAGCTTCCTCAAAGCCGTGGTGGGCGGCAAGAAAATAACCACCGCCTGGCAGCCGGCCTACAAAGCCATTCTGAACACCTACTTGGGCGATGAACCCGAAAAGTTCACCTACAACGGCAAGGAATACACCCCGCGCAGCTTTGCCGATGAACTGGGTCTGAAGGCCGAAGATTATGTAAAGTTTACCTCCTACACCCATCATCCTTTCTACACGATGTACGAAATGGACGTTCCCGACAACTGGAACCACGGCATGGTATATAACGTGCCTCTCGATGAATTCCAGCAGATTGTGGAAGAAGCCGTGAACAACGGTTATTCCCTCGTTTGGGGCGGCGATGTGAGCGACCCCGGTTTCTCCTGGAAAAACGGCGTGGCGATTATGCCCGACATGGAAGCCCCCGATTTGAGCGGAACCGACCGCGACAAATGGGAAACCCTCTCGCAGTCCGAAAAACGCAAGAGCGCCTACAGCTTTGAACGTATCGTTCCCGAAAAGAAAATCACGCAGGAAGAACGTCAGAAGAACTACGACAACTGGAGCGCCACCGACGACCACGGCATGCACCTGGTAGGCATTGCCAAAGACCAGAACGGCAACGTTTACTACAAGATCAAGAACTCTTGGAACGTGTCTAACCCCTACAAAGGCTACCTCTATATGTCGGTGCCTTTCTTCCGCGCCAACACGCTCGACATCATGGTTCACAAAGATGCCGTTCCCGCTTCCATCAAGGCCAAGTTGGGATTGTAATCCATTGAGCTTCCATGCAGAGGTTTTTGGATAAAACCGTAAGATTAACCGTTTTCATAGGCACACCCTTGCTGTTCGCGGCATGGGTGTGCTATTTTTATCCGTGGCTGGAATGCATGGAAAACGAAAGTTTTTTCTGCTACCTGCCCTCTTGGTTGCTTTCCTTTTTTGCCGTGCCGGGCGGCTTTTCCGAATTGTTGGCGCGGTTTTTCGCGCAGTTCTTTTACTACCGCGCCGCTATGGTGGCGGTCATGTTCCTTTTGGGTGCGCTGCTGTTTTTGGCGGCAAGGGCGTGCGCGTTCGGCCTGATACCGCAAAAGTTCCGATACAGGCGTTTATGGGTCATGTTGGTGGGTTTGGCATTGTTTGCCCCGTTTTGGTTCCTGGCCTATCGCGATTTGGCGCATTTCAGCGTGGCGGTCGCCTATTGGCTGAACCTTATGGCGGCATGGGCTTGTTTGTGCCTTTATAAGGCGGAAAAGACCCCGAAAACGCTTGTTCTGCCCTTGCTCTTGTTTGTGCCCTTGTGCGCGCTCATGTATTATCTTACCGGGCCGGTGTCTTTGCTTTACGTGCTGTTGGCGTGCCTGTACGGTTCGCTCAAAACGGTGGTTCCCAAAATGGCCTTGTGGATTTTGGCCGCATGGGCATCTTCCGTGGTGTTTGTAGTTCCGACCCCTCTCCAAACTGTTCGCGGTATCTGGGTTCGCCATGAAAAAAGCGCGGACCTGGAGTTGCAGCGCATTTTCGCCAGGAGTGAAAAAATGGCGGACAGACAACAATGGAACGAACTTATCGGTTTGGTTTCCGACTATTTTGACAAGCATCCGCAACCGGATGAAGAATTCAATATAGGACAGCGCCGTACCCGCGAACTGCTGGCCACCAACCTCAAGTTGGCCTTGCTCAAAAGCGGACGGCTCAACCGTCAATACTATTCTTACAATCATGTTTATGAAATGAACCTGATGCTTCCCGGACAAACTTTTGCCGGAGATTACAATATTTCCAATATGCGTTTTGCCTGGCAGTTGGGGCTGTTTGTGCCCATGCGGATTTATACCAACAATATGCTCAATGTGGCGGGACTGCAGAACGCCACGCTTAATGTGATTATTCCGAACGCCATTTTTCTGCAACGTTACGATTTGGCCGCCAACTATATCTACTTTTTACAACACACGCTTTTCTATGCTCGGAAGGCACAGGAATGGAAAAGCTGCAACAGCGCGGAAAGTTCGGCGCAAGATGCGTTTTTTGCCGCGCAACGCCGCATGAACAATTCCCGAATGCAGGAAGAAAGGGGAACGGATTTGGATTCTTGGGTGGAATTGATGTACACGCCCGCTTCAGACAAAGAGGTGTTGGAATATTACACTTTCTTGCAACTTTTTTACAAAAAAATAGGTTCTTTGCCAGCCTTGGCAGGGCATTATCGCCGTTTAGGTTATACAACCTTGCCGGACTATTTGCAGGAGGGCTTGCTTATTTTGCAAGACTACGATCCGCAACAGCCGGACCTCCTCCAAACTTATGCCGATTATGCCTATTCGCCTTCGGTTTTGGCGGAATATGGCCGCGCACGTCAAGTTTATAAGTTGTATCAAATGGGAGCTGTTAGCGCGGAAACTATAGAAAAAAGACAAGGTTTCACCTACTTTTTCCATTATTATTTCCGTCGGTTTTTATATCTGTGAGGTTTATGAAAGTGCATTTTTTAAAATTTGTTGCCACTTTGATTGCCGTGATTTTGATGTGTTCCTGCATGGATTGGAGTCTCAAGCAGGTACAGATGCAAGACACTTTCGCGCCCATCGTTCCTGATTATTCCGACAGTATTGTGATACCGGCCAATATCGCGCCGCTTAATTTCTGTTTTTCCGATACGTTTCATGTCAAGAAAGCCATCGTGCGCATAAGCGCTTATGATTCCTTGCAAAACCTTTGCAAAACCTGCGATTTCAAAATAAAACGCATTGGCGGAACCCATATGCCGCTGAGAAAATGGAAAAAACTCATGGCGGCGGCCAACGGAGGCTATCTTTTAGCGTGTGTTTTTGTGAAAACGGAACAGGGCGTTATGCGATATAAAGATTTGCATTGGTTTGTTTCTCCCGATAAAATAGATAAGTATTTGCTTTATCGGGTAAGCCAATATGAAGAGGGGCAGCATGGCGAGGTGTTTTTTACCCAACGCGATCTGGAAAATTTCAAGAACCGTTATGTAGGACACAACCGCTTGTTGGACTATGACAATCCCGGCCAGCGGAGTTGCATGAACTGCCACGACTGCCAGAACAACAACAGCCATAATATGGTTTTTCACGTGCGCGGTATCCATAAGGGTACTATCCTGATGCGTGGCGATACCTTGATGAAGATTGCCGTTCCGGATAACTATAACCTGCGTTTTACCTATCCGGCATGGCATCCTTCGGGAAAAATCGTGGCTTTTTCAACCAACCTGCCCACATCGGTACATTATGCGAGTTCCACACATAAGATAATCTACACGCTTGATACCTTGGGCAGTATCGTGTTGTTGGATTTGGAGAATATGCGGCTTTTCTCGTGTCCCGAATTGACGGATACCGCCTACGACCAGGTTTTTCCCGCTTGGAGTCCCGATGGAAAGCGGCTTTATTTCTGCCGTTCCCCCAAGAAAGATTACAATGTTTTTCCCTTTCCGCAATATATCGATTCTTCGCTTTCCATGCGGCAGAACCGTACCGAACAGATTTGGGACGATTTGATGCAGATGGATTTCGACCCGCAGACAAAAGTTTTTTCCGGCTTGCGTTGCACGTATCCTTTTTCTCAAATGCAAAAGAGCGCATCTATGCCTAAAGTAAGCAGAGACGGCAGATATTTGTTACTCTCGTTGCTTCAAACCAGTACTTTCCCCTTGCAGAACCTTGGAGATTTCTATCGGTTAGATCTGCAGGCAGACACCTTGCGACCGGTTGAGGTGGATATCCTCAACACGCCCGGAAGTGAGAAAGGCCATTCGTTTTCTTCCGACGGGCATTGGATGGTATTTTCCAGCAGTCGCCGCACCTTGGTTATCCCCGAAACCTATATCACGCATTTCAATTCAGAAAATGGTACGTTTACAAAGCCTTTTTTGATACCCCAAAAACAAGGGGACTTTTACCGCACCAATTTGCAAGGGTTTGTTTTTCCGGTGCTTTCCACCACACAAGTTTCTTATACCCCTCGTCAGGTAACAAAAACTATTCGTGGCGAGGCTACCCTTATAGAAATAGATTCGTCTTTAGCCACTTTCAAACTATTGCCCGGGATGAAGGCGATTTTGAGGGGAGGGCATTAAGTACGTTTTTTATAGCTGAGGTAGAGACGATACGGTTGTTAGGGGGTAAACTGTAATTCGTTGACCGTCTATCAGCACCGAATCCACTTCTATGGTCGGCATCAAAGACATTTCTTTGGCTTTTGCCGCGCTGATGGCCGCCGGGGTTTGGGCAAATTCCGGCACATTGTAGGATTTTAGGAAAGTGAGGTAGAAAGCCGGGTCGCGTTGCGGCAATAGGAAAGGCTTGCTACTGATGCCGTTCGAATCCACATAGGTAAAATAAGGCCGGGAATAAAGGTTATCTTCGCGCTTGCTGCTGAACATCAACCATTTTCCATTACTGCTGAATGTATGGTAACTTTCCGTGAACGGGCTGTTTACCTGTTCCATCTTCTTCATCCAAAAATCTTTCGATGCCGGTATCCAGTTGCTGTCTTTAGGTAAAGAGCCGGTCATATCTATCAAATACAAGTCGCTTTCGGGATGGCGGATAGGAAAAGTGCCGTGGTCGCTCAGACAGAACACCAGAAACCGTCCGTCGGGTGTCAGGCGAGGGAAAGAAGCGGTCTGTCCGGTAATCCTGAAATCCACAATCGTATCGATCTGGCCGAATGTGTTCGTTTTGTCATCAAAAGCGATGCGTACCAAATTGTATTTGATTTTTTTAGAATAATCCACATCATCTTCCAAACTGTCGCGGGGTGGATTGGGGCTTTGGCAGAAGTAGAGGTATTTGCCGTCCCAGCTCCAATAAGGAAAAGTTTCCTCAACAGAATCCGACGAGATGCGGCTATCGGTAAGAATCACATTACGGTCTATGTCATAAACGATAATATCTCCCAAGGAATCGAACACCTCCGTGCGCCGTACAATATCCTTGCTATGTACAAAAGGATAGGCACTCGAAGTACCGAAAGCAATCAACTTTTTGTTGGGATGCCAGGTGGGATACACGCCTCCTTGTGGAAAACGGCTTGATTTAAGATCTACACGCAAAATGGTATCATTTCGCACGATAAAGGTTCCGGTACGGTTAAAACGCACATGATAAACCAAATGCGAACAATCAGTTTGGGCAAAAGTATGGCAGTTTACACATCCGTATGTTTGCAGGCGGTTGTCAAAGAGAATCCGTTGCGAGGCTTCTTGCAAATTATATTCGATGGTTTGCAACAGATTCGACATCTGATAACTTGGTTCAATAAGGCGGCAGGCAAAATAAGGATCGATACTGTCGCGCACATCCCAATAAAACGACAGTTTTTCTGTTTCCGTACCAGTACTGTTCAGGTTCATTTCCACCCAAAGGCGTCCATTTCTGTTTTCTTGTAGCAGTTGATGCCACTTTTGAGGATTGAACTTTACAAAGTTCCTGCCTTTCATTTGCAAAGTGTCGCCCTTTTTTCCGAAAACTTTTATGGAATAGTTTTTGTACGGTGGCAACACATAAAAATTGAGTGGAGCGATGTTGCAAGGCATTGTAATATCAGTATAGTCAGGATACAAAAGGGCTTTCTGTTGGGAAAGCAAACGCATTTGTTCCAAACTTTCTTGTCGAGAGCAAGCGGAAGTCAAAATACCCAACAACAAAAAGAGCAATATGTCAAAAAATCTGGTTTTCATATTAATTTATAGATTGAGAAGTTTTCGATTCCATGTCGACCATGGTCAAATAACAATCATAAAACCAATAGGTGTGTCCCCATTTTTTTTGTAATTCTGAAAAGGTGGTTGATCCATTGAAATAAGATTGGTTATCTATAATGAAAAGCCAATAGTCATTCCAAACATCACTGCTTATTCCTTCAATTTTTTGAGGATAAAGATATCGTGATGGAGAATAGTTAAAAGAGGCTAATATGGCCTCTTGTATATGATACGGAGCAAAGAAAGGTTTTCCTTTTTGATAAAACTTTTTTATGTTGGAATGCTCATCTACAATAGTCTTTGTGTTTTTATCCAATAAACAGAGACTGATAAAATATTCATAGAAATACGGATTACCTTGTTGTTGCATATGTTGTTTGACAGCATTTTTATCTGGGATATAACTGGCAACTGCATAGTCATAAAATGGTAGCATTTGTTTTCCTCGTTTTATCGCAGGTAAATTATTTCGCTGAAAAGAGTCTTTATAAACGGAAGCTTGATGGCGATAGAAAAGGGACTTTTCCAAAAAATGTGTTAGTTTGAACGCTGGCAATGTATCATCAACAATCAAACTGCTTATAATTGTGGCATTCAATATTGTGGCGCTGATACAATGACAGGTTATCAAATCGTAGTTTAGATGCAGGCTTTCGCTGAATTCACCAACAAAGGTATAATAGGAAGGTAGAACAAAACATTCAGCTCTATTATTCATTGCCAAAGGAAACAATAAGGGAAAGGCAGGTTGAGGATAGGTAAATAGTTTGTTTGTGGCTTTTCGTGTGGCTAATAAGGCTATTTTGGTATGTCCAAAAAAAAGGCGATGAGTGTTTGTAAAATCGGAAAGAGAAGTTATAACTGGAAATTTTTCCCATTGAGAATCTAGTTTACGTAAAGCATTCTCCCATTGATAATTTCTACAAAGACGATCAACCTGTTGGAAATCTGCTATTGATTTTACTTGAATGGGTGTAATCCATAGAACTCCGCCTATCAAAAATAATCCACCAATCCAATCCAATTTTTTTTTAAAAAATGGATAAAAGACACCTGCCAATGAAAAGAACGTAGCTATTTCCATGCATACAAAAACAATTTTTTTAGGTCGGAAATAGTTAAAAGGAATATTACTAGAGGGCGAAAAGGCGTTTCCTGTAAATTTAAAAGGGGATTTGGATGATATAAACTCATACGGCGCGCAAAACCAAGCTTCCAAACCCCAGGCAAGCATCGTTCCCCCAAGCGGAATCAGCAAAAAGAGAGGGTTGAACTTTTGTCCGTTTTGCCGGGTTCGACCCCAGTCCAGGCACATATAAAAAGGCAAAATCCAGACCATATATTCACGCACCAAGTACGTCAAACCCGCCAGGACAATTACCTGGCACGAATAGCGCAAGATGCGGTTCTTCCAGTATATCCAGCAATGGGCACCCACAACGGCCAAGAAAACAACCAGCAACACCAATAAGCCAAAGTTGGCGGAGGTAGGCAACAGCAAGGCCACGCTAAGCAATCCCGGCAACAGGCGGCGGTTGCCGTTCGTGGCAACGCAGCGGTTAAACAACCAGGCGGTAAGCGTAAACAACAGTGCATATACGATGGCTCCCAACCAAGGATAGTAGCTGAACTGAATCAGAAAAGTATGCACGTAAATCAGCGTGCCGAAAGGTTCGTGGTCAAAGAAATGCCAATAGTCCGAAGAGAATCGGAACAATTGGTTCTTTTCCCAGAACTCCAGCACATCGGGCATGGCAAAGGCAAAGAAAGCCCATAAGCCCACCATTAAGATAGGATATGCCCAAAACTCAGGTTTCTTAAAACGTTGCATAATGGAAATGTATTATACAAAGATACGAAAAGTTGAGCGCAGAAGGAGACGACAATTTTCTTCTGCCAAGACAGAGTATTTTCAACGAAATTCAAAATAAAAGCCCCGATAGAAAGTTTCCATCGGGGCTATGAAATAGAAGAAATCCGAGTTTATTTCTTGCCGGTCTTTTTGGTGGTCTAGGCCGCGGTTTTCTTGGTTGCCGCCGCTTTCTTAAGCTCCGCCTGGCGTTTCTTAGAACGTTCATGGCGTTCCAATACCGC
>CAMWTX010000039.1 GCA_947177315.1 uncultured Bacteroidales bacterium
GAATCGAACTGCTTGCCCACATCGCAGGAGGCGTACATGGCTTCGTTGTTCTTGATGGATGCCAGGGCCGCTTTCTTGATGTCTTCATCGGGCAGGTTCAGATAGACCCAGTTCATGCCTTCGTAGCTGTTGCGGTAGTTCTGTATTTCATAAACGGCGTAGTAGGGGCGGGTGGGGTCGTTCATGATCATGATGTAGTTGTCGGGCGTATAGCCTTCGGGCGTGATTTCGGCGTAGAACTGCAGGGGCGTGTAGTCCTTGAGTTCCTTTACGTTGCCTTCCTTGTCCTTGTAGCGCCAGGTAAATTGCGCGGGCGGTTCGCCCAGACAGAGGGCAAGGATACGGTAAACGTCTTGCAGGCCTTGCATCTTTTGTTTGCGCAGGGCTTCCGTCTTGCCGCCCTTTTCCGCCATGTGCCGGATTTCCATACCGGTGCGGCGCAGGCTTTCATTAAGCAGGTTCACCATTTGCGAGGTGTTGTTGGAATGTTCGGTTTCGGGCATCACCTGGGCGGGAACCACGCCGTATTTGGTGGCGAGGTTATAATAAAGGTTCCATACGCCGCCGTCGTTTACGGGCGAGGAAAAATAGGTCGTTACTTCCCGGTCGTCCATGTCGGTCTTGGCGGTCCGGATGATATTTTCGAGAAAGAGGTTGGCTTTTTCGAGCATATCGTAGAAATAGAGGTAGTTGTGCGAGAAATCGAAATCTTCGATATTGTATTTCTTGATGATGCCGGGGCGCAGCACGTTCATGGAGGTGAACATCCAGCAACGTCCCGATTGCTTTTGGTTGGTGATGCCTTTCACATCCACCCGGTATTTGAAGAAGTGGTCTATCTTGCCTTGCTTTTCGCGGTTGAGCGCCAGAGAACGGATGTTGGCATTGCCCGTAAGCGCGTTTTGGATGGCGCGGGTGGGGGCGTCCAGGACAAAACTTTCCCGGAGTTGTTTCAGTTGCGCTTCCTCGAGTTTCTGGGCGCGGAGCGAGCCGCAGAACGTGAGTGCCAGCGAGCAGACAGCCGCCTTGAAAAAGAGTGTTTTCATTATGATGAGGTTTTTATTTACAGCCGGTATGAAATTTTACAAAAATACGAAAGTTGAGAGCAGAAGCCAAACCCGTTTGGATTCTGCCGAAACGAAGTATTTTCAATGGAGTTAAAAATACGAAAGTTGAGAGCAGAAGCCAAACTCGTTTGGATTCTGCCGAGACGAAGTATTTTCACGGAAATTCTGCGTCCCGTTTTTTTTCTTGGCAGATTAATCGTAAATTCGCAAGGTTTGTACTTTTGTATAAACAGATAAAGATAGTTTATGAAGCCGAGAACGTTCATAAGATTTGCCTATGTGTTGCTGTTGTTGGTGTGTGTGGATGCCGGCAGCACGCTCAGGGCGCAGGCGCGGCAGATAAAAAAGGCGGATACGGCATTTCGCTACCATATGTACGATGTGTCCGTAACCCAGTATCAGAAGGCTTTTGCCCGTATGGGGCGCAAGGCCAAGACCGACCCCGACGAGAAGAACCGCCTTCTGTTCCAGATTGCCGAGGCCTACCGTTACAGCGGTCAGCAGAAATCGGCTGCCCGTCAGTACCAGCGGTGCATCCGCAGCGGTTACTATAAGGTGAACCCCAAGGTTTATTTCCATCTGGCCAACCTGCAGTTGGCCGAAGGCGAGTTCGACAACGCCATTTCCAACTATCGCAACTATTTGGATTACATTCCCGACGACAGCGCCGGCATACAGGGCTTGCGGGCCGGGCTCATCGCCCGCAAGGCCGCCACTCAGGGTTCACGCTATCAGATAGAGAATGTGCGCAAGCTCAATACCAATTCGGGCGATTGGACCCCCCGTTTCTACGATGCCGAAGGCACGATTGTGGCTTTCTCCTCCACGCGGGAAGGCGTTACGGGCAAGAAGAACGATGCCTGGACAGGGCAGCGCTTTTCCGATATTTTTGTGGCCAAGCAGGATGCCAAGGATTCCTGGAGCCAGCCCGAAAAACTGGACCAGTTGGGCAAGACCAGCACGGGGGCGAACGAAAGCGACGCTTCTTTCTGCAAAGACGGAACGGTGATGTACTACACCTACTGCGGCAGCGAGAACAAGAAAAGGAACCGTTGCGTGATCAAGACCTCCACCTTCGACGGCAAGGCCTGGGGCGACCCGGAAGAAGTGGTTATCGGCGAAGATTCCGTGTCGGATTTCGTGCATCCTTTCATTACCGAAGACGGTTCACGCCTGTTTTTCGCCTCCAACCGCGCCGGCGGTTACGGAGACCTTGATATCTGGTATGCGGTGGGGAGCGGCAATACGTTTTCCGAACCCGTCAACCTGAATTGGCGGCAGGATGATTCGCCCGAAGAAATCCGCGAACTGCAAGGCAGGAACTTCGGCGACAGCCGGATCAATTCTCCCTACAAGGAAGCCTATCCCTACTTGCGCAACGATACGCTTTTGTATTTCTCCTCTACAGGACATGGCTCGTTGGGAGGATACGATATTTTTCGCGCGGTCTTGCGTAACGGCACCTTTACCGAGGTGGAAAATCTGGGTTATCCGCTCAATACGAATGCCGACGATTTCGGCATCTGCTTCCTGCCGGGGCAGAACAAGGGGCTTTTCAGCTCCAACCGTGGCGGCGGCCGTGGCAGCGACGATATCTATTCCTTTTATATGCCCGATATCCTCTTTACGATTTCGGGCACGATTACCGATGAATCCACACTGCAGCCCGTTGCCGGCGCGGAAGTTACCTTGGCGGGAACCGACGGGATGCTGGTTTCGGCAACCTCCGACGGCAAAGGTTACTATCTGTTCGATGCCGGGCAGGTAAACGAGAACACCACCTACAAAATGATTGTGGAAAAGCGCAACTATCTGGGTGCGGAAGGTTCGGAAACCACGGTAGGCCTGATTGCCAGCAAGGATTTTGAACACGATTTTGTGCTTACGCCCATGCCGCGCGGTCCGGTGGTGTTGCCCGAAATACTCTACGACCTCGGCAAGTGGGATTTGAAAGAACAATATCAGGATTCCTTGATGGATTTGATTGTGCTGCTGGAAAAGAATCCCCGTCTGGTTATCGAGTTGGCCTCGCATACCGACAGCCGCCCCATCGCCATGACCAACGACTCCCTTTCGCAGTACCGTGCCCAATCGGTGGTGGATTACCTCATAAAACGGGGCATTCATGGCGAACGCCTGGTGGCGAAGGGTTACGGATCGCATGTGCCGCGCACCTTGCAGCACGAAATGGTTTCGTATTATAAGAACACGCCTTATGTGTTCGATTCGGGTTGCGTGCTGACCGATGAATATATCGCCTCGCTCAAAGACAGGAATATGCAGGAGGCCGCCCATCAGCTCAACCGCCGTACCGAATTCAGCGTGTTGCGCGAAGACTTTATCCCTACGGGACAAGGAAGCATAAGCGCCTTGGTAGGCATGGGCGATTGGGCGAACGCGAACAAGATACCCTTTGTGACGAACCCGGACAACAAGCCCGAAATACGGGTAATCGCCAACGGAATGGGCATGCGGGCGGTGTTGGATAAGAAGGCGAAGGCCTGCGCGATAAGCGTGGAGGCGGCGATGCGTCTTTTGCAGGTGGGCAATCTGGGCAAGAACAGCTTCAAGAACAAGGAAAAGGCCTTCAATGCCGACGGGGAGGTTTTGCCCGGACAGCATCTGCAGTTGAAGGAACTCAAGATAGGCCGGTATGTGTTGCCGCGTATGGAGTTCGTTACCGTTGAGGACCTTCCGGCGGAGATATTGCTCAATGCTGCCGGCATGGCCAAGATAGGAGACTATACGATAGATATGGACGCACGGCAGATTGTCGTGGAAGAATAAAAGATAAACCCGACCAAAACTATAAGTTTATGGAAGCAAACACCAAGTATGAACAGAGAGGCGTTTCGGCGGCCAAGACCGATGTAAAGAACGCTATCGGCGGATTGGACAAGGGACTCTTCGATAATTCGTTCTGCAAAATCATTCCCGATGTGATGGGCGAGAACAAAAAGAGCGTTTTCGGGCCTTCGTACTGCAATATCATGCATGCTGACGGCGCGGGCACGAAAGCGGTTTTGGCGTACCTCTATTGGAGAGAAACGGGCGACCTTTCGGTTTGGCGCGGCATAGCCCAGGATGCGGTGGTGATGAACACCGATGATTTGCTTTGCGTGGGCGCGACCACCAATCTGGTGCTTTCTTCCACCATCGGAAGAAACAAGTTCCTTGTTCCCGGCGAAGTGATCAAGGCCATTATCGAGGGAACGCAGGAATTTGTGGAAAGAATGGCGCAGAACCATATAAACATCACTTTTGCCGGAGGGGAAACCGCCGATATGGGCGACAGCGTGCGCTCCGTTGTGGTCGATAGTACCGTATGCACCCGTATGAAGAAAAGCGAAGTGATAGCCTGCGACCGCATTCAGGCCGGAGACGTGATTATCGGCTTGTCCTCTTGCGGAAGAACCACTTACGAAGACGAATATAACAGCGGTATCGGCAGCAACGGGCTTACCAGCGCACGCCATGACGTGCTCAAGCACGAATATGCCGAAAAATATCCCGAATCTTTTGATCCGGCCATCGACCGCGCTTTGGTTTATTGCGGCAGCAAGTCGCTGACCGACGATTCGGGCGTGGAAGGCCTGACCATAGGCAAGCTTTTGTTGAGCCCCACCCGTACCTACGCGCCGGTGGTGCAGGCGATTTTGGAAAACTACCGCCCCAGCATCCACGGCATTATCCACTGCACGGGCGGAGCGCAGACCAAGGTGATGAACTTTGTGAAGAATCTCCATGTGGTAAAGAACAGCCTGTTCCCCACGCCTCCCGTGTTCAGCCTCATTCAGTCTGAAAGCGGCACTCCCTGGCAGGAAATGTACCAGGTGTTCAATATGGGGCACCGCATGGAACTCTACGTAAAGGAGAACATCGCCGCTGACGTGATCAAGATTGCCCGTTATTTCGACTTGGAAGCCAAGGTGATAGGCTATTGCGAAAACAGTTCCCAAAATATGCTTACCATCGACAGCGAATACGGCATGTTCACTTATTAAAATCCGTTTTCCCCCTGCCGGATTCGGCTGGGAGACCGAAATTTTCGGTCAAAAAGCAGTATATTGTTTACTTTACTCTAAGTATTTCATATACTGCTTTTTATATTATAATTAACAGCGGTTTGTTAATGGTTTCGGTGCTTTGGGACGTATTTGTCGTGCGCTTAGTTCTAATTTCGCGTGTTTTAAAACGAAATACATGGCACAATATATACGGACTGCTTTCGGAAAAACCGCATTTTGTTTCCTTTTGCTTTTTCCCGTTTTTGTACAGGCTCAGCACTACCGTGTGGTGAAAGGGCAGATTTATGACCAGAAAGACAAGCTGGTGTTGCCGCAGGCGCAGGTAATGGTGGTTGGGACTACCGGACAGGGGGCGGTGGCCGATATGGACGGAAATTATATGCTGGCGGTGGAACGGGCGGAGGTGGAGTTGAATTTCCGTTATCTGGGCTATGAAGAAAAGACCATCAAGGTTACGTTTGCCAAAGGCGAGGATACGAAGATTCTCAATGTGGGGCTGGCATCTTTCGCCACGGCCTTGGAAGCGGTGCAGATACAGGGAACCCGTTTGGAACGCGACGGCAAGACTTCCATACAGACCATGGAAGTGGTGGGTTTGGAAAGCATTGCCAAAAACAATGTGAACACCTTGGACAGGGCTCTCAAGGGCGTGGCGGGTTTGGCCATTGTGGATAACGAGCCGCAGATGCGTGGCGGCAGCGGGTTCAGTTCCGGTATGGGCAGCCGTGTGATGTTGCTCTTGGACGATATGCCGATGTTGCGCGCCGATGCCGGCCGTCCGGCCTGGAATTTGGTTTCGATGGACGATGTGGAACAGATAGACGTGCTCAAAGGCGCGGCTTCGGTCTTGTATGGTTCGGCGGCTATCAACGGGGCGATCAACGTACATACCAAATACGCTTCCAGTTCGCCGGTGAGTTCCATTAAACTGTATGCCGGCATTTACGAAAAGCCGGATTGTTTGTCCTTGGACCGTAATGTAACTTATACCAATCCGGAGCCTCCGTTTAATGATATCCATGAAGTTCAGAAGGTAAAGGATCGTTCTTGGACACGGGGATGCCCGATCAAGACAGGGGTGTCGCTCAGCCATTCCCGCCAGTTGGCCAAATGGTGGGATTTCAGCGCCAATGCGGATTATGCTTATGATGACGGCTACCGCCTCGGCCCCGAACCGCAACCGGGCGACCGGGTGGAACCGGCGGAAAAGAGGGTGCGCGCCAGTGTGGGCAACCGTTTCCATATCAACGACCGTTGGACTTTGGCGCTCAATGCCAACTTTATGTATTCCGACAACCGGATGTATAACTTCTGGGCGAACGCGCTCGATGGCAAATACCGTCCTTTCGGAAATTATGAAGGTAGCCATTGGGCAACGACTTTGAGTCATTTCAAGGATGTGGTGGTTTTGGTGGATCCCCACCTCAAGTATGTTTCGCCTAAAGGCGGCGTGCATGAGTTGGATAACCGCTATATGTTTTCCAACAACAATGTTATCAATATCACGGGGCAGGATGCCCGTTCCCAGTCGGTATATAATACCTACCGTTACCGTAAAACTTTTGAAAAGGCGGCTGATTTGGGCTTGACCGTGGGGGTGTCGAATCAATACACCTATTCGAGCGGTGAAGTCTTTTCGGGCAATATGTACGATATCGGCAGCAAAGGCTCGCATACGGCAGATAACCTGGCGGTTTTCGCCAAGTTGGAAAAACCTTTCCTGAAAGAAAAGAACCTGAAGTTGGAATTGGGTGGACGTTTGGAAAACTGTTTTGTGGATAGCTGGCATGAAATGAGCCCCGTGTTTCAGTTGGGGCTGAACTATGCCATTACCAAGTCGGGAACCATTTTCCGGCTTTCGGCAGGGCAGGGCTATCGGGCGGCCACGATTGGCGAGAAATTTATCACGACCCGTGTGGGGATGTACGGTTTCTATCCCAATCCTGACTTGAAATCCGAAAAGAGCCTCAATATGGAGTTCGGTTTCCGGCAATATCTCAAATCGGATGTGGTTGCAGGCTATATAGATGTGGCGGCCTTCCATCAGATTTATTGGAACTATATCGAATTCTTTATGGGGCCTTGGAATTTGGATGAAACCGTGCCCTTGGCTCAACGTTTCGGGTTCGAGTTCTTTAACACCGGACGGGCCACGATAACGGGGGCGGAAGCCTCGTTGGGGCTGCAATTCGATATCGTGGAAAACTTGCAGATTCAGACGCAGGCCAATTATACTTATTCGAAGCCGGTGTGCAAGGAAACGGAAAAGGTCTATAAAAGTACTTCGACCAAAGATTATATGTACAAGAACTCTTCATCCAATACGGATGGAAACATTCTTAAGTACCGTATCCAGCATATGGCGAAATTCGATTTGGATGTCAAGTTCTTTAAACATTTTTCTGTGGGAGTGGGCGTGCAGTATATGAGTGCGATGAAAAATGTGGATGGCGTATTCTTGGATATGGATAAGAATAAGCCGAAACACGATGCATGGTTGGATAGGATGTCGATGGATTTGCCGTTTACGGGTATTGATGAGTTCATGAAACAACACGCATGGGGTTCGCTGGTATTGGATTTGCGTGCCAGTGTGGATATAAAGTATTTTACTTTTTCCTTTGTGGTAAACAATCTGCTCAATGCCGAGTATTCATTACGTCCGCTTTATATCGAAGCTCCGCGTACTTATACCTTGCAGGTGACTTATCGCTTTCAGGATATAAATCCGGTTACCTGGTTTAGGCGGAACAGGGCGGATGTGGCAAGGCTTTAAGAAGAATAAATAAACATAAATAATTAATTGAGATGAAAAAGACGATTGTATTTTTAAGTGTTCTTTCCTTTTTTGTAGGGAAGACGATGGCTCAGAATGAGGCTTTGCCCGATGGCAAGTTTGAGTATTGGAAACAGGTTAAGTTGTATGACAGTGAGGAAACGTACGATGATTTGGCTAATCCGTTTTGGGAATCGTTGAATATTTTGGCCACCTTGCCTCCGGATATGTTTACCGGTCCGGTAACGCTTTTCAAAGATAAAGGACGTTCGGGGGCTGAGGGTGATTTTGCCCCCAAAATGGTTTCTGATTTCTTGCAATTCGGAGACAATAAGGAAATCTTTTTGCCGGGTGTGGTTGGCGCAATGACTGTTTTGATTGATGATCAGACAGCTGTTTTCGGTCGTCCGTTTAAGAGCCGCCCTACGGCAATCAAGGGATATATGAAATATGAACCGGTGAATGGCGATAGTGCCAGCATCTTTGTGGAAGTGTATAAATACAATGAAGCGGCGGGCAGACGACAGATAATAGGTCGTGTTGAACAGATTTATAAAGAAAAGGTAGAAGAGTGGACGGTATTTGAATTGCCTATCTCGTATATGTCTGACATAGAGCCCGATTCAATAACCGTACTTTTTGTGTCGAGTGCCGGTTATGATTTTATTGATTTGTTTAACTGTAAGGGGCAAATCGGCAGTACCCTTTGGGTGGATGATGTAGAGTTCGTATATTCTGGAACGCCTGCTGAAACCGTGCAAACCCCTGCATTCAGTATGGTGGCAGGTGAAGTGGAAAAGGGTACAAAAGTCACTATTTCCTGCGCTACTGAAGGTGCAAAGATTTACTACACAACCGACGGTAGTACTCCGAGTGCAAGCAGCACCGAATACACTACTGAAATTACGATAGAAGAAACCATAACCCTTAAAGCGATTGCCGTAAAGGAAGGAATGGCGAACTCAAGTGTGGCGGAAGCGACTTATACGGTTAAGGATGAAACCGCCAACGAAAATCCGGTGTTGGCTTCTTCCAAGCTTTATCCCAATCCTTCTTTCAATGGTCTCTTTAATCTGAATATCAAGGCCGCTTGCAAAATGGAAGTGATTTCGGTTTCCGGCCAGTTGGTGATGCAGCAGAATCTGGCCACTCCCGGTGCCTATACGGTTGATTTGTCGCGTTTCGCTCCGGGCGTCTATTACATCCGCTTGTCGAATCGTGAAGGTTCGGCTGCCTTGAAAGCCGTTAGACGCTAAGGAAGCGCCCCCTATAAGGTGGAGCGTAAACGCTCCGCTTGAAGCAGCCGCCGCCGGATATTCCGGCGGCGGCTTTTATGTCCTAATGAAAACATCGGTGAAAACCAGCCGAATAAACAGGTTTTTCCGACGAAATTTCGGTAATTTTTGAGGTGAATTTTTGTTTTGATGTTAATGTTTGTATATTATTGATTTAAAATTACTTGCTTTGTGTTTTGCGCGTAAATGGCAATATTTGCGATAAAGTTCGGTAGATTAAGAAAGAAAACGGGAGGTGAAAGCGTTCTAAATTTGTTGTGTAGTTGATGAATCAACGTTGGTTTTAACTGACTTTTCCTTGTCAACGAAAACAAAACTACATGAAAAGAACATTCAGGATTTTTTTGTCTTTGATACTTGGCGTGTCGGGAATCCTTTTCTCCGCACGTGTTCAATCGCAAAACAATACGCTTTACAATACGCCGCAAGCCCCCAATTACGATTTTGAGGTGTGGGATAATCCCGAGCCGTGGGGTTGGAATTCGAGCTCGGATTTTGACTGCTACTTGCCCACAACTCCCAATAAATGGACACGAAAGCAATGCTGTTGGTCTTCTACTGACGTTCGCCCTCAAAGTAAGGGAAAATATTCAGTTAAAATTCGGGTTGAAAATTCAAAATGGAGTTTTTACAATGGTTGGTTTTATAGCAGAACCACTCCGATTGGAACACTCTCTACAGGAATGCTCTATTTTGTAGAAGATTTGAATAATGTAAAATCTTGCATCTATTCGAATACCGGTGATGGTGCTAGATCTTGGGCGTTTACCGGACGCCCAGACTCCATTGTGTTTTGGGCAAAATCGGGGAGTAATTACGCGCGCGTTTCGGATATGACCCTCTACCTGCATGACAACTCCAAGTTGGAAGACCGAAATCCGAATGGTACAGCAGGAACCACTGGTGGTATTGGGGCGAAACCTGCGGTGGTTATCGGTTCGGCCAATTGCAAGATGCCTTATGCTAACGGCCAGTGGGTACGGTATAGCGTTCCCATTACCTATCAAAGCCAGGACAATCCCGCCTATCTGTTGTTGAGTTTTACGGCCGGCAACAACTTTCGGGAGGTGAAAGAGGGCGATGAACTTTGGGTGGATGATGTGGTGCTTATCTACAATCCCATTCTGAGCATCGATACCGTAAGTCCCTTGCAGGTGGCGCATCATGGTAGCCAAGGCATCACTTTGAATGTTCCCTACACGTTCTATTCGGGAACCCAAGACCCCGTGAACCCCAATGCGCAGAATGCACTGCGCCTGTATATCTCGGACGAGAACGGAAGTTTCGACAATAAGA
>CAMWTX010000040.1 GCA_947177315.1 uncultured Bacteroidales bacterium
GTATCCGCGTTCAGCTTTCGGCCGGACACGAAAGGGCGCACCTCGACAAGTGCATCCAGGCCTTTACCAAGGTAGGCAAGGAACTGGGCGTGCTCAAATAGGAATTCCTTTTGCAATATTGAAAGCCGGTTGCTACTTTTGTGGTTGCCGGCTTTTTTAGTTTACGGCAGATGCCGGCAAAATAAAGAAACGATGAAAGACATAGCCAAAGGAACCACGGCCTCCGTAGAAAGAACGGTGGAGCCGCAAGACTTTGCCAGCGTTCACGGTTCGGGTTCGCTGCCGGTGTATGCCACGCCCGCCATGGCGGCGCTGATGGAAAAGACCGCCTGCGTGCTGCTTGAACCTTATATGGAAGAGGGCGAAACCACGGTGGGCATTTCCCTCAACCTCCAGCACCTCAAGGCCAGCCTTTGCGGCATGAAACTGGTCTGCACCGCCACGCTTGTGCAGGCGGAGGGGCGCAAGACGGTGTTCGACATCGAGGTGCGCGATGCCCTTTCGGTGGTGGGAACGGCGCGCCACGAGCGTTTTTCGGTCTTGGCGGAGCCTTTTATGCAGAAAGCCGAAGAAAACAAGAAGAAATGCGAAATCCGATAGTTTGTCGGAATAATTTTTGAGATATGCCGAGCTACATAGCCAAGACACTGCAAGGGCTGGAGCCCGTTTTAGCCAAGGAATTGAAGGCCCTGGGAGCCACCGATGTAAAGGAATCGAGCCGGGCGGTATTGTTCGACGGGAGCCAGAAGGTTCTCTATAAAGCCAATTACCTTTGCCGCACGGCATTGCGTATTTTAAAGAACATCAAGTCGTTCGATATCGAAACACAGGACGACCTCTATGAACAGGTGTATGCCGTGCCTTGGGAAAAGATTTTTCCCGTAGATGCCCTGATGACCCTGAAGGCCACCTGCATCGATTCGGTGTTTTCGCACACCCGTTTCGCCTCGCAGCGTGTCAAGGATGCGATTGTGGACCGTTTCCGCCGGGTGCTGGGGCAAAGACCCTCGATCGATAACGAGTATTACACGATTCGCGTGGAGCTCTTTATGCGCAACAACCATTGCGAGCTCATGCTGGATTCTTCCGGACTTTCCCTGCACAACCGGGGATACCGCAAACCCCATTCGGAAGCCTTTACCGAAGTGTTGGCTTCGGGGCTGCTGGCCTTGAGCGGCTGGACACCCGACAAGAACCTCTTGGTTCCTTTCTGCGGCAACGGAGTCTTGGCCATAGAGGCGGCCATGCAGGCAAGCAATATGCCGGCCGGCTATTACCGCAAAGGCTATTCCTTTCAGTATTGGAACGATTTTGACCCGAACCTCTGGAAAGAGATCAAAGACGATGCCATCAAGCAGATAAGCGACCCGCAGGGCGAAATCATCGCCATAGATTCCGATGGTCTGGCGGTGGAAGAAACCGAGGCGCGCTTGAAGAAAATCCGCCTGCATCTGGATGTGAACCTGCAGCTTTCCGACTTTATGCAGGGCGTCAGGCCCGAAGGCATGGAGGATGCCGGAGGCTGGTTCATCATTATCCGGATGCCCAAGGTGGGTTCACCCGAGAATTTCGAGGCGGAAGATTTCTATACCGAGGTGGGCAATGTGCTCAAACGCCACTATACCGGCGCGCAGGCCTGGGTTTTCAGCACCGAAACAGACGTCATCAAGTTCGTGGGGCTCAAACCCGGACACAAGGCCGTTGTTTGGGAAAACAAGACCGAGGCGCGTTTTTACGGCTATTCCATACAATAACGGGAATTTTTAACTAAATTCGCACACTTTAAAACTGAACGACCATGAAAAAAATCCTTTTGTCGGCTATCCTGGCTTTGGCAACTTACGTTTGCTTTGCCCAGCAACTGCCTTCGGTCAACATCAAAGACCTCAACGGCAAACAAATCAATACCGCCGATTTGAATAACGATGGCAAACCGATGATTATCAATTTTTGGGCCACCTGGTGCAAACCTTGCCTCAAGGAAATGAGCGCCATCAACGACGCCTATCTGGATTGGGTGGACGAAACGGGCGTGAAGATGTATGCCGTTTCGATCGACGACTCGCGTTCTTCGGCGCGTGTAAAGACGATTGCCAACGCCCAGGCTTGGGAATTCGATGTATTGTTGGACGAAAACGGCGACTTTAAGCGCGCCATGAATGTGGCCAATCCGCCGCACGTGTTCGTTATCGACGGCAAGGGCAACGTGGTGTTCCAGCACAACGGCTATTCCGACGGCAGCGAACAGGAACTTATCGAAGTGGTTCGCCGTCTGAACGCCGGAGAAGAAATCAAACAGAAATGAACGTTATATAACGCCATTTGGGGAGCCTCCGAGCGCAAGGCCCAGCGTAAGGCCGCCGCGCAGCCCGTTTCCCGATAGTGTTATCCAATAAAGAAAAAATACATCGTAGCCGGTGATGAAAGCAACACGCATATTTACCGCCGTTTTTGTCTGCTTTGCCTTTTGTGCGGCCGTTTCCGCGCAGAGCAAGTTCGAGGAAGTCATGGCGCGCGGAACCTTGTCGGGAAACATTCAGTTGGATGCCCAGCTGTATTTCAAGGATTCCTTGATCGGTTCTCCCGAGGTTCCCGAAAAATTCAGAAGCAACAGTTTCGCCTACCTGCAATACACCAACGGCAAGTTTACGTTGGGGGCGCGTTTCGAAGGCTATTTCAAGCCGATGCTGGGCTATGACGCCCGTTTGGACGGCTGGGGCGTGCCTTACTATTTTGCCCGTTTCAGCGGCGACATCATCGACGTTACCGCCGGTTCGTTCTACGAACAGTTCGGTTCGGGCATGATTCTGCGTTCCTATCAGGACTGGAACCTCGGTATGGACAACGCCATCAGCGGGGTCCGCGCCATTATCCGCCCCTACAAGGGCATCACGATTAAAGGTTTGGTGGGAACCCAGCGGCATTTCTGGGATCATGTGGGCTTGATTCGCGGTGTGGATTTGGATTTGGCGTTCAACGACTTTATCAAACCTATGGAAGACTGGGGCACGCGCATTACCTTGGGCGGTAGCTTCGTTTCCAAATATCAGGCGGACCAGACCATTATGGTGATGCAGCAGCAGGACGACGGCATGCATCAATACAAGTTGGGATTGCCCAAGAACGTAGGTTCGGCGGCGGCCCGCTTGAATGTGGAAAGCAACGGCTTTACCTTGGGCGGTGAATATGTCTATAAAGCCAACGACCCCTCGGCGGAGAACGGTTATATCTACCGTCCCGGACAGGCCTTGTTGCTTAATGCCGGTTACTCTACGCGCGGTTTCGGTGTCTTGCTGCAGGCCAAGAGCGTGGATAATATGGGATTCCGCGCCGACCGTCAGGAATTGGGCAATTTTGGTTTTATCAACTATATGCCGGCGCTTACCCGCCAGCATGCCTACAGTTTGGCTTCCATTTATCCGTATGCCTGCCAATCGTTGGGCGAAGTGGCGTTCCAGGCCGATGTGCAGTATAAATTCAAGCGCGGAACGGCTCTGGGAGGTAAATACGGAACGGATTTAAAGGTAAATTCCAGTGTGGCTTTCGCTCCCAAAAGAACGGACATTACCGGCGAAACGCCCGGTGCCACGACGCCTATGATCGGTTCTTACGGATATAAGACCAAGATGTTCCATATGGATGCCGACCAAATATATTTTATCGACGCCAATTTGGAAATAGCCCATAAGTTCAACAAGCATTTCAAGATGACCTTGATGTATATGTTTGAACGCTACAACCAGGAAGTGGTGGAAGGCCACGGCGATCCCAAGGCCTTTATCCATACCGTGGTGGGCGATTTTACCTATATGTTCCTCAAAAAACATGCCTTGCGTCTGGAATTGCAGTATCTGCACACCAAACAGATTGAACAGGATTGGTTGATGGGAACGCTCGAATACACCTTTGCGCCCAGTTGGTTCGTATCGGTTTCCGACCAGTGGAATGTGGGTAATAACGATAAAGATATGCGCCTGCATTACTATTATGTGTCGGCGGGTTATATCCATGATGCTACCCGTATTTCGCTCTCCTACGGCAAGATCCGCAAGGGCATCATGTGTGCCGGTGGGGTATGCCGCGAAATGCCGGCTTCCAATGGGGTAATGCTTACGATGAGTTCTTCATTCTAATCTAAAAAGAGATAGTTATGAAAACGACAAAATATATCGGTGGTTTTATTTTGGCTGGTTTATTGCCTGCTTTTGTTGCTTGCGACAAGATTAAGGATGGAGATCGGTTGATAGACCAAGGTGTTGTTGAAATAAAAAGTGAACGTTGCGTATTGTTGGAAGACTATACCGGGGTACGCTGTGTAAACTGTCCGGACGCGGCTGCTACAACAAAATTGTTACAGGCTACATATGGAAACAATTTGATTGTGGTGGCTCTTCATCCCCAAGGTTTTCCTACATTAACGATGCCTTATGATGAAGATCAGGATTTGAGTACGGCGATTGCGCGTACCTATTATGATGCGTTTCAGATTTCCAGTTTACCTCAGGGTATGGTTAATCGCAAAAAAGTATTACCGTATCTGGCTTGGGGTGGTGCTATCCAAGAGGTTTTTGATGATACATCTACCGATTATGTAAATTTAGTAGCGTCAGCCAAATTGAGTGGAACGAACATGCAAGTAAATATCAATGGCAATTTCAAACAGGATTATTCTGCAGAAGGAGATATTAATGTAATTGCTATGGTTGTGGAAAACAATATTACAACACAACAAAACTCGCATGAGGGAAGGATTAAAGAATATGTACATAACCACGTGCTAAGAACTGTTATCAGTGATGATGTGTGGGGCGACAAGATATTGGATGCCCATCCCTCAGAAGGTGCGGATTTTACTAAACAATACACAGCTACATTGAATGAGGCTTGGAAAACGCAGGATTTGGCTCTTGTAGTGGCGGTAGTAAATGCCAGAAGCAGGGAAGTGTTACAGGCTGCATATGCACATTTTAAATAGAGTTTAAACCTAAAATAATAAGACAGAAATGAAAAAGTTTGTTATTTCAATACTTGCTGTAGTGGCTGGTATGAGTTTAGTATCGGCACAGAACTTTACAGTGAGTGCTAATGGTAGTAAGATTGCTAAAGGCGACACGGTTACGGTAACTGGTGCTATTAGTGAAAACGGAGGGGATTTGTATGCTTATCTTACGATAACGAATAATACAGAAGATACAGTAAGAATTAAACCCACTTTTGATCTTACAAATGTTCCGGAAGGAAATATGGTGGCTTTTTGTTCGGGTAATTGTTTTCCGGACATCAATGATCTTCCAGTTTTGACTATTGAACCTGGAAAAACTTTAGGTGAAGGAGACTTTGATCGTACGGATTTACAGTATATGCTGGTGAAAGCTATTTACGATACGGTTGTTGTTGGATGTTTCTTTACCGATACGGCCTCTAAAGATACTATGATCTTTTCCGTTAGATATATTCCCACCAAACCGGGTCGTCCTAACGTTGCCAATGAAAACCGCGAATTGGTGGGCGTAAGCGTTTATCCCAACCCTGCCGACGGTTTGTTCAACCTGAACGTTCCGGCACGTGCCCAGGTGGAAATCTTTTCCGCCAACGGCCAAGTGGTAAGGCAGATGGAAGTGGGCGCAGGACAGACCTCCTTGCAGCTCAACAACGCCGGTATCTACTTTATCCGTGTACGCGCCAACGGCAAGCAAGCCGTAAAACGCCTCGTGGTAAGATAGTTTTTAGATTCGGTGATATTTAAGAGGCCCGGCTTCGCCGGGCCTCTTTTGTATGGGGTATCCGGGGTACAACAAAAAAAGCCGCTCCGAACGGAGCGGCTTTTTCGTTATGGGCAAAATGTGAATTACGCCTCAATCTTCTGGTTCACCACCGCAAGAATTTCCTGTTCGAGGGCCATCGCTTTTTCGGCGATGGTTTTGGCTTCACCCAAAATCTTGTCGGCAAAGGCGCGGTCTTTCAGGCCGGCGGCGTTGATCTTTACGTTCAAGTGCGCGCCTAACACGGCCGAGCGGGCGCAGAGCGCACCCACGCCGGCATCCGAAACCGAATTGGGGTTGCCCGTTTCGGCCATCGCCTTTACGATGTCGAAGGTGGCGAAGGCCGTTTTCATCGTGCGGAAAGGCACTTCGGTAGCGTATTTGGTGGCTTCCTGAATGGCGGCGGTACGGGCGGCCTTTTCTTCGTCGGTTTTCTTGGGAAGACCGAAAGCGTCCATGATCTTGTTGAACGCGTCGGTGTCTTCATCCACCAGGTGCAGCAGCTCGTCCTTGAGCGCCTGACCCTTTTCCGCCCAGTCGGAGAACTCTTTCCAGCGGTCGTCCCAACCGGCTTTATGGCCGGAGAGGTTGGCCACCATCGTGCCCAAAGCGGCTGCCAGAGAGCCCATGTAGGCGGAAATCGAACCACCGCCGGGAGCGGGCGATTCGCTGGCCGTTTCGTTGGCGAAACCGGTGCAGGTCATATCCACGAGCTTTTTGCGTTTGTTGCCGGCGGCCATCACGTATTCGATGATTTTTTCTTCGGGATTGAAAGGCTTCAAATCGTCCAAGCCCATCGACTTGACGGCGATTTTGATGATTTCGGCTTCATCCACGCCCAACGAACGCTGCTGTTTGGCCAGATAGTACTTACCGGCTTCAATCAGGCATTTCTTGGGAACCAGACCCACGATTTCGGCACCCGTAACGCGCACCCCTCTGTCGGTGGCCTTGGCGAACACTTCTTCGTAGGCTACGTGTACCGGCGTGTCGGAAATATTGGTGATGTTCATCGACACCTGGGCAATGCCGTATTCTTCGATGAACCAGCCGATGGCCTTGGTGCTCTTGAGCGTACCGGGAATCATGATGGGATTGCCCTTTTCATCTTTCATGGGCTTGCCGGTAACCTTGCCGCCTTCGCGCTGGGGACGGCCCTTTTCGCGCACGTCGAAAGCGATGGCGTTGGCACGGCGGGTGGAGGTGGTGTTGAGGTTGTAGTTGATGGCAACCAAAAAGTCGCGCGCGCCGATGGCGGAAGCCCCCGAAAAGGCGTTGAATTCGGCAGGGCCGAAATCGGGTTTGCCGTCGGGCGTGTTGATTTTGTCTTTCAGGCCTTCGTATTCGCCGGCGCGGCAGTAAGCCAGGTTGCGGCGGCGGGGGTCGAAAGCGGCGCTTTCATAGCAGTAAACGTGGATGCCCAGTTCTTCGCCCACCCGCTTGGCCAGGGCGCGGGCGTATTCCACGGTTTCTTCCATCGTGATGCCCGCTACGGGAACCAGAGGGCAGACGTCTGTGGCACCGAAACGGGGGTGTTCCCCGTGATGCACGCGCATGTCGATAATTTGTCCGGCTTTCTTGATGGCCTGGAAAGCGGCTTCCACCACGGCTTCGGGTTCACCCACAAAGGTTACCACCGTGCGGTTGGTGGCCGCACCCGGATCCACGTCTAACAGGGTTACGCCTTCAATCTTCTCGATTTCATCGGTGATTTGCTTGATGACGGTCATGTCCCTTCCTTCACTGAAGTTAGGCACGCATTCTATCAGCTTCTTCATTGTATAATAGGTATTAAAAAATTGCAAAATTGGGCGGTCTGCTTCGTTGGCTTCGCCGAGGTTTTATTCGCCTCGGCAAAATCCAAGTAAACTTGGCTTCTGCGCTCAGCTTCAGCAAAACGTTTTCGCTCGTCCGCCCTCAGTCACGGAAATACGTACAAAGATAGGGAAAATATCAGAGGGCGGTGCGTATCAGGCGCATAAAGGCTTCGCCGCGTTCGGCAAAGTTCTTGAACTGGTCGTAACTGGCCGCGGCAGGCGACAGCACACAGGCGTAACCGGGTCGGGTGTGTGCTTTTGACCAACTTGCAATTTTCTTGTAATCATCGTTCTGCAAGCAGGAATCCGGCAACAGCGCGGCTTGGGAAAGCATTTCCCCGATCCGTTTTCCGGCGGCGCCCACCAGCACCAGGTTCGCGATGGGGTGTTTCTTGAAGAACTCCACCAGGGGGCGATAGTCGATGCCCCGGTCCAAACCGCCTAAGATCAGGCAATCGACCCCCTGCACAAACGGCAGGTTCTCCACGCTTTTCACGGCTTCTATGGCCGCTTGCGGAATGGTGGAGATGGAATCGTTGAAAAAGTGCTTTTCCTCGATGCAGCCCACGTATTGCAGTCGGTGCGGCAGGGGAGAGAACGAAGCGATACGCGTGGCCAGTTTCTCGAAAGGAACACCTGCGGCATGGGCGGCGAGCAAGGCTGCCATCAGGTTCAGCACATTGTGCTGCCCCACCAGGGGATGCGGTTGGGCAAGGTCGAACACGGGATTTCCCCCGTCGGTCAGAATTTGGTTTTCCCTTCCATAAAGGCCGTTCTTTACGGCTTGCCCGATACGGTAGGAGCGGAAGCCGTTTTGTGTCTGCATGGCGCGGCATAAGTCCGCGCGTTGCGCCATCCTTTCCTTGATCAGCGGGTCGTCCGCGTGGTAGATAAAGATATTCCGGGCATCGGCAAGGTTCATCTTGGCGTTCTGATAGGCTTCAAAGCTTTGGTAGTGGTTCAAATGTTCCTCAAAAAGATTGAGAAGAACGCCGATATGCGGTGCGTTTTTTGCCTGTTCGAGCTGGTGTGCCGAGAACTCGCATACGATGCAGGTTCGGTCGCTTATCTCGTCGATGATGTCGAACAGGGGAATCCCCATATTGCCGGCCAATACGCAGGGCAGGAAGGGGCTCAGCAGATGATGGGTCAGCAGCGTGGTGGTGCTTTTGCCCTTGGTTCCCGTAATGCCGATAATCTGTTGGGAATAGGCGCGCAAAAAAAGGTCGGTCTGCGAACTTACCTTGGGGTCTTTCAGCAAGGCGGGATAATCCTTGAAAGATACGCCCGGTGTCTTGAGAACCAGGTCGATTTCGGGCATCTTGGCGAGCAGTTGCGCCAGATAGTCTTGGCCGGTGGCGAACACCAGATTCCTGTCGGCGGCAAAAAGCGGATGGTTCCGTATGTCGGGATTGGCATCCACCAGAAAAAGCGGCTTTTCTGGGAAAAGGCGGCGGATAAGGGCGTAGGAACTCAATCCCTCGCGCCCTAAGCCCACAATGGCGATGTTGGTTGCCTTTTCAAAGAACGGACGGAATTTTCTTTGGGCTTCTTCCGAAAGCGGATTGCTGATATGATGGGAGGCATCCTGCCGTTGGCGTACTTTTTCCACGGCCTTTTGCAAGGCTTGAGCCAATTCTTCCGTCAGGTTGTTCTGTGCCGAAAATTCTTCTAGAACGCTGTCGGGAACCAGGTTCTTCGAGATAGGAAGCGAGAAGTAATGTTGCAGCAGGCAGTGCTTGTCGGCCTGGTTCTTGAGTTGTTGCAAGGCCCAGTTCACTTCGCTCAGCGTGCCTACGCATTCAAAAGGCTTTACGGGTGCGATGCCGGAAAGTTCGTCCAGGAAGGGAATCAGTTCCGGGTCGTCGAGCAGGTTTTTTCCAAAAAGGCGGCTTGTTTTCTCTATGCCCATAAAGGGCGCGAGAATAATGAAAGCGAACAGGCATTTGGGGCATTTTCCGCACCATGAATCGGTTTTGCTGCCGGCGTTGCAGCTTCTGAAAACGCTGTGGTAGCGCGGCAGGGAAGCGAACAGGCGGGCAATGCCCAACTCGCTCAGAGGCCGCAGGAAACTGAAATAGTTGAATTGCGGAGAAATGTATGATTCGACGTATTGCCTCAAATCGTTTTCGAACTCAAGGCTTTTGGAATACTGGTGGTTTACCTCCATGCCGGGAACGGTGCTTTCGTTGGCGCTGTTTTCGTTGCTCAGCGCGATATGGCGGCTTTGGTTCAGGGCGGCGGTAATAAGGCTGGTAAACGCCAGCATGGCCGAAAAAGGCGTGTGTCCGTTGAGGAATCCTTGGGCGTTAAGGGCCAGCAAAGTCTTGTCGATGCTGCGGTTCACCACAATGCAATCCCCGTCTTCGAATCCGGCTTGCAGACAGCAGTTGCGCGTGGCTCCGCGCGGATTGATAATCATGGGGCGTATCTTGCCCGGAAAGGCCTCGCGCAGTATTTCGAGCGTAACCACCGAGTCTTTGCCGCCGCCCACGGGCACTTGAAAAGTGTCTTGCAGAAGCAGGTCGTTTGGCCTGTCGGTAGCGGAACGTTTGGGAGCATCGGGCGCGCAGGAGATTTCCATAAAGGAATCCCTGTCGGTGCGGATGCCGTTGAGGTAGAAAAATTCGCCCAGCCCGAGAAAATACAGTTTCTTGAACCAGTCTTTCTGCCGGGGGGCGAGTTGGCCGCAGTCAATCCGAACCTGCGGGCTGCAGGCGCATTTCCAATAGCTCACCAACTCCACCATGCCGCAGTGAAAAATCA
>CAMWTX010000041.1 GCA_947177315.1 uncultured Bacteroidales bacterium
CTGTTCTTCATTCGGTGTGCCTTCTTCGTTTTCAGGCTCTTGGGGCGTTTCTTCCGCCACGGGGGATGCCGGGGGGATGGGTGCCTCCTCCGGTTCATCGTCTAAGGTCAAGCGGAAAGTCTGGGGTTGGGAAGGAACCGCTTCCATGTTTTCGGCAGAAGCCGGTTCGGAAGCCGGAGTTTCGGTCTGAACCGGTTCGGGAATGCGGATCCGCGTGCTCAGGGTCATGCCGAAGCCAGCATCGTCGTTGATATGGAGCGGCAAATCGGAGTTGTCGGAAAGAATGGGTTTCGGGGTATCGGAAGGTGCTTCCGGTTCGTATTCTTCCGTCTTGTCTTCTTCGGGCTTGCTTTTGGGCGATTTTCGGAACGAAATACGCACATTGCGCAGGTTGTAGTTCAGAATCAAGTAACAGATCAGCGTGAACGCCAAGAGGAAACCGAGCCCCGGATTGCCGATAAGCCCGCGCAGGTAATTGCCGGCAAAAATCCCGGCATGGCCACCGAATACGTAGAATCTTCCGGTTCCGCAGAACCAACCCAGTAAAACCGAAATCCACAACAGGCCGAACAGAGAACGGAAAATAAGTTTTATCCAGGCGTATTTGCGGAGGTTGAGCAACTGCAACCCGATAAGGAGAAGAATCAGGGGGAAAAGAAAGGAGGCTATGCCGAAGCCTTTGTTGATGAACACATCCGCCAGATAAGCCCCCAGGCGTCCGCCGAGATTGCGCACATGCCAACCGCTGTCGGCCCATATACTGCCCGAACGCATCTGTTGCACCACATCATAGTCCATCCACCAGTAGAAGAAATGGGAGATAAAGGCAAGGGCAAAAAACACACCGGCAAACAGACATAGGAAACCTGCCATGCGGCGTGTCTTTTGGGTGGGGAGTTCCGAAACGATTTTCTTGATTTTATCGGAAAGTCGGTTGGAAACAGGCTCTTCCTCCGCCTGCGGTTCCTCCTGCGGAGTTTCTTCGAGCGGCTCTTCTTGCGGAAAATCTTCCGCAACAGGCTCTATTTCCGGTTCCGGCAAAGGAATACGTCTTCTGTTTTTCGCCATAGTGGGTGTGCGGTCTAATCCGCTTTTAGCCCTCAAAGTTAATGAAAAATGCCCAAAAAAGAGAAGATTCGCTAAGTCAGCCCTTGTAAAATACTTTTCATCGTTTGTGCTAAGTCTTCTTGGCAATGCTGCCGGATTTCCTGCATATCGGTGCGGTTCCCTTTTGTGGCGTAGGCGGCGGTGATACCGGTTCGGCGCAAGTCTTGGGCATCGACCGAAACCTCTCCGGCAACAACGGTAACGGGAACCCCGGCCTTACGGGCGCGGCGGGCGATGCCCGAAATGGCTTTGCCATGCAGGCTTTGGCTGTCCAAGCGACCTTCTCCCGTAAATACGTGGTCGGCATTCTCCAAGAGCCTGTCGAATCCTGTAAAGTCAAGCAATACCTCGATGCCTGCCTGCAATTTTGCGCCTAAAAACGCTTTCATGCCGAAGCCGCAACCACCGGCGGCCCCCGCTCCGGCATCCTCCGCGCCCTTGAAATTCAAATCTTTTTCCACCAGACGGCTCAAATGCCGGAGCCCCTCGTCCAACATCCGCACCATCGCTTTGTCCGCACCCTTTTGCGGTGCGAAGACGTATGCCGCTCCATTCGTTCCGTAGAGCGGATTATCCACGTCGCAAAGGCAAATCAGTTCGGTCTGGGCCAACCGGCCGTCCAGGGCGGAGGCATCGATGCGGCATATATCCGAGAGTGTTCTGCCGGTAGGCACAAAGCGGTTGCCCTCAGCGTTGAAAAAACGTATCCCCAAGGCGGCCGCCATGCCGCAACCGCCGTCGTTGGTGCAGCTTCCGCCCACTCCCACGATTATTTTCCGGCAGTTTGCGTTCAAGGCTTCGCCGATGAGCATCCCTAGGCCAAACGTGCTTGCCGTGCCCGGATCCGGTTTATCGCCAACCAAGGGCAAGCCGGCGCAGGAAGCCATTTCCATCAAGGCGGTATCGCCTGTTTTTCCCCATGCCGCATGAATCATCTCGCCATAAGGGCCTTGGCCTACGGAAATCTTTTTTTCTCCGTTTTCCGCAGCATACAGAAAGGCATCCACCGTACCCTCCCCGCCATCGGCTATGGGAATGGAAACGGTCTTGCAATGCGGAAAGCGCGCTTGGATGCACTTTTCCATGATACGGCAGACCGTAAGCGCAGGCATCGTGCCTTTGAACGAATCAGGAATGAGAATGACGTTTTGCATACGCTTTATGGGCTTGCTTTAAGGCGAAAATGTTTTTAGGGCTACATTTTGCCGGTAAAGGTACTGATTTCCCCTTGCGTTTTGTATATTTGCTTTCCCGATTTCGGGATTGGCGATTAAAAACCTAAGATACTTTGCTGTATTCGATTTGGCATACTATCGTGGAGGCTTTTCTGGCGGGCATGACGTTGAGTTTCATGTTCGGCCCGGCTTTCTTTACCCTTTTGCAGACCAGTCTGGAAAAAGGGTTTAAGTCTGCTTTTTGGATTGCCAATGGTATCTTTTTGTGCGACAGTCTATTGGTACTTGTCTCCTTTCTCGGGGCATCCCGTTTGTTTACCGACCCTTCCGCCAGTAAGGTAATCGGCATTGTGGGAGGCGTTATTCTAGTGCTGATGGGGATCTATACTTTCCGCAAAAAAGTAGTGATCAAGACCTCGAATGAAGCGGAAAGGCTACAGCCGACCTCGCCGGGAATGTATTTCCTGAAAGGTTTCTTCATGAATCTGGCCAATCCCGGCACGTGGATTTTCTGGTTTGTCACCGTGGGGGCGATTACGGCGCAATACACCACCGAAAGCGGTGAAGTGGTGGGCTTCCGGGTATTTGTTTTCTTTTTGATAACCCTCTGCACCATTTTCAGCATGGATGTACTGAAGTCGTTTATCGCCAACAAAATAAAGAGGATTGTGAATGAACGCACCATCAAGGTGGTCAACAAGGTGGTGGGCGTGGTGCTGATGCTGTTCGGCCTTTACTTGCTCTTGAGCAGTTTCGTTCCCCTTAACATTGACTCGGTTACCGGGAATTTGCGCTTCAACTAGTTTGTAAAACAAGTAAAATCAAATAAGATGGAAAAAGTAAAATGCCTTATCATCGGATCCGGTCCTGCCGGATTTACCGCCGCCATTTATGCGGCCCGTGCCGACCTTAAACCTGTTCTGTACGAAGGAATGCAACCCGGCGGACAGCTCACGATCACGACCGAAGTGGAAAACTTTCCGGGTTATCCCGAAGGCAGGAAAGGCCCTGATTTGATGCAGGACTTGCGTCAGCAGGCATTGCGGTTCAATACCGATGTCCGTCCGGGCATGATTGCGAGCGTGGATTTTTCCAAACGTCCGTTCAAGGTGGTGGCCGACGACGGCAAGGAAATCTTGGCCAACACCGTTATCGTGGCTACCGGGGCTTCCGCCAACTGGCTGGGTCTGGATTCGGAAAAGAAATACAACGGGCAGGGTGTTTCGGCTTGCGCCACCTGCGACGGGTTCTTCTACAAAAATCAGGACGTTGCCGTGGTGGGCGGCGGGGATACCGCTTGCGAAGAAGCCTGCTATCTGGCCGGTTTGTG
This sequence comes from uncultured Bacteroidales bacterium, assembly GCA_947177315.1. Lineage (GTDB taxonomy): Bacteria > Bacteroidota > Bacteroidia > Bacteroidales > P3 > Pullibacteroides. The sequence continues at coordinate 3,613 of CAMWTX010000041.1, forward strand.
CAGCAAGGTCTATATGATTGTGCGCCGCGATGTGCTCCGCGCCAGCAAAGCCATGCAGGAACGCGTGCTGAACAATCCCAAGATTGAAGTGCTCTGGCATCACGTAACCAAAGAAATCGTGGGCGATGAAGACGGCGTGAACGGCGCGGTCCTGACCCATGTAAAGACCGGCGAAGAAAAGAAAATCGATGTTACCGGCTTTTTCGTGGCTATCGGGCATACCCCCAACACCGCGTTGGTAAAGGGTCAGCTCGAACTGCACGAAACGGGTCATATCAAGACCAAACCGGGCACCACGCAGACTTCGGTGGAAGGTGTTTTTGCCGCCGGCGACGTGCAGGACCTGCATTTCCGTCAGGCCATCACCTCTGCCGGAACGGGCTGTATGGCGGCTATCGAAGCCGAACATTTCCTGGCTGACCATAACGAAAAATAGTTTCGTCTTATGATGATATGTTTTGCCATAGTGCTTTCCGGTTGCGGCGTCTATGACGGAAGCGAAATCGGAGAAGCCATGATGACCATGCTGGCTTTGGACGAGGCCGGTTGCAGGTATGAGATTTTTGCGCCTGACAAACCGCAGTTTCATGTGGTGGACCATCTCAAGGGCGAACCGGCTTCGGAAAGCCGCAACGTGCTTGCCGAATCGGCTCGTATCGCTAGGGGCAAGATACGTCCCTTGTCTGAATACAAGGCGGAAAACTACAGCGGATTGATTTTTCCCGGCGGATTCGGGGCGGCCAAGAATCTTTGCACATTCGCTTTCGACGGAGCTTCCATGACGGTGGATGCTGAAGTGGAACGCGCCGTGAACGAAACCCGTCAGGCCGGCAAGCCCATTGGGGCGATGTGCATTGCACCGGTTATCCTGGGCAAGCTCATTGCGGGCGTGCAGGTAACGGTAGGCCACGATGAGGCCACCAACGAAGCCTTGCGCCAGATGGGAGCCGAACCCAAGAATGTATTCGGTCCCGATGTGGTTCACGACACGAAAAACAAGGTGTTCACCACGCCTTGCTATATGTTGCCCGATGCCACCATATCCACGGTGGCGGCTTGCTGCCGGAACTTGGTGGCGGAAATGCTCAAATAGGCATGTTCCGCTCAGAGTATGGGCGGCTCAGTCGAGCGTGAACCCTGCCAACTGTTCATAACGGTTGCCGGGTAGCGATTTGATGATGCCGTTCATTTCCAATTGCAGCAAGACGGGAAGCATTTCGTGAACCGGCTTTCCGCTGCGCTCTTGCAGAAGGTCAACCGAAACAGGATTGGTTTTCTGAAAGACATCCAACAGTACTTTTTGTTCAGGGGTGGGCATAAACCGTATGCCTGCCCCTTTTTCTTTTGATAACTGCGCGAACAGATCCCCTTGGGAGAGTTCGCTGTATCCTAATTCCCGGCGGAGGTCTTCCGCCGATTGCAGCAAAACGGCCTTTCCGGTACGGATCAAGAAATTGCAACCCTTTGACCACGGGTCGATATTGCGCCCCGGCACGGCAAAGACCGTGCGTTGGTAGGAATCGGCTTCCCGTGCGGTGTGCATGGCGCCTCCTTGGATGGCCGATTCCACAACTACCGTAACCTGCGCCAAGCCGGCGATGATACGGTTGCGGCGCGGAAAGAGACCGGATTTGATAACCGTAAACAACGGCATTTCCGACAGGATGGCGCCGCCTTGCTCCAGAATGCGGTCTGCCAAATCGCGGTTTTGTTCGGGATAGATATGTTCCAGCCCGTGCGCCAATACCGCCCAGGTGGGGATATGGTTGGCAAGGCTGGCTTCATGGGCAAAGGTGTCTATTCCCAAGGCAAGTCCGCTGACGATATGGATATTGTCATTTTTGAGGCACTCTACCATCTGTTCGGTCTGTTCCTGTCCGTAAGAAGTGGCTCGCCTTGTGCCTACGATGGCGATGCCGTGGGGTGTTCCTTTCGAAAGGTTTCCCTTGCAGTAGAGCACCACGGGCGCGTCCTCGCAGAACCGCAAGGCGTTGGGATATTCGGCATCCTCGCGGCAGAGAATGCGGATATGGTGTTCCTGAGTCAGTTTGAGCTGTTCCTCCGCCCGCCGGTAGGCCTCATCGGTTAGTTTTTGCAGATGGTCGGCAATCTCTTTGTTCAAGCCGGCTTGTCGGCAAGTGTCGGCATCCGCCTTAAAAAATGCGGAGGCCGAACCGAAATGGTTTAAGATAGCGTTGGCGGTACGCGGGCCGATACCTTCCAAAAAAGAAAGGGCAAGATAATCTAACATGGTATCACCTCCCGGTCTGCTTTCTTGACCCTTTTGACAGTATGTTTGATTTTTCCGATAAAGAAATTCAACTCCAAGGAAGATTCCGTTTCCGCTGTTTCCAAGTCAGGCATTACGATATCGGATAACACATCTCCGAAATGTTGCATCTTGGTGTTTTGCAACTGAGGGTCTGTTTCTTGATGAAAGTCAACCAACGCGTGTTTGAGGCTTCTTACCTTGGCGAAAGTTTCGATGATGGCAAAAGTGACGTCTAATGCGTTTTTACTTTTCAGTACCGTTGCGAGCATGTATAATCCATTTTCGGTGAATACTTTAGGGGGAACGCGGCTCTTCATGGAGATATTTGCGGTCGAAATTTTCGACCGCAAATATCGTAATTCGTTGATAGAAAGAGAGAACATGTAGTCTTCAGGGAACTTATCCGGATTGTTTCGCACCGCCTCGTTGATCCTTTTCGTTTCCACGCCATAGAGGCTGGCGATATCCGCATCGGTAACGACGGCCTTATCCCGGATGGTGATGATGCTGTTGTGCACTTGGGTTAACAGCATGGGGCTGACAACAGTAACGGCAATCGCTTTGGGGGATTTTCTTTTGGCTTTTGAGGACACGTTTTTGTTTTTCTTGCCCACGCTTTTGTTTTTCTTCACCATGATAGTAAGTTTTAAGAGTTTATAAATACGTTTTGCCGCAAAAATAACCGCTCCTGTTTTCGATACCTAAGAAATTAAGTTAAAAGATGTTAATTTTAAGAATTATTAAGAAAAGGAGGCGAATCCTACGTTTTACCGTAGGGCGTGGGGAAAACAAAAAAAGCCGCCGACCAAAGGTCGGCGGCTTTTGAACAATAAATAGTTTTTGACTTATTTCAAACGTTCGATGGTAGGCTTGCGGCTTTTGGAAAGCATGCGGCTTCGCAGAACTTTACTGGGCGATTGGTGTACTACGGGATAGTCTGCCCAGTGTGAGTCTTTATCATCTTCAGGCCAGAAATTTGTCCGAAGGGTTGACATGTCACCGGTTTGATCTTTGGCATAAATCAAGATGCTGTACCAAGCTTCTTCCAGTTTTTCGTTGGTATAGGCGTATTTTCCTGTATTATTGATGCTCTCGGTGATGTTTTGTCCATTGGTGGCGAGCTCGTGAAGGATGTGACGCTGATTGAGGCTGTCTTCCAAATCATTCTCTTTCATAAGTCGTATATAGGCTTCACTCACATCTTTGGGTGAGATTTCAAAGTTGATGCTTACCTTGCCTGTTTCTTTACTACGCTCCAGAATCTTGATTTCCGGTCCTTCGCTTTCCTCTTTTTCGGCAGTGGCAGTGCATTGAACCTTGACTATATCGCCCTGGGCATCCACACCACGTACATAGAGTATATATTCGCCTTCTCCGCTTATGGGCCAAGTGGCCGCTTCGATGTTTTCATCCACTTCACTTTCGCCTTGTAACGATGCAATGGTAAAGACTTGTCCAAACATGCCGAACAGATAATCAAGGCCGTAATCTTGCACATAACTGTCCATCCTTGTCTTTTCTCCGAAGCAGGTCATTACGTAAAGAATGTCATCATCGCCCTGGATATCGAAAGCTAAGCCTTCCTTGTTCTGACGTTTAAAGGATACATTCAGCGTGGCCTTGCTTTCTCCGGGGGCCAAGGTGGAGGTTTCTGCAAAAACGAAATTGTCGAGAGGGGCCTGTGTGGTAGGTTCCACTTCCCATGCGCATACAAAATAAGAGGTTCCCGGAATTACGGAAAATTTGGATCCCGTACCATCATCCGCCCAATCGGTCATTTCAAAGGTTCTGGAACCGATGCCAAGATAGGCGACATATGGAAGAAGCGCCTTAAGTACAAGAACCACATCTTCTTTTTCGAGTTCATCGAGCGGCTTGCCGAAATTGTCAAGAGCGATATACTCGGCTTCGTAGAGGGAAATGATACCATGTGCATAGGTTCTGGTGTCGTTGTCGGTGTTTACGGTATAAGACAGATGATTTTTTCCGGTTTCGCCGATATTAATCCAGATGGCCTCGTCAATAAGGCTGTCGGGAAGAGAGAAACATACATAGTCAACTTCATTGACGTTGAATTTGCTTATCACGCGGTTCCCTTTGACGAGATACATCATTTCGTTCCCGGCATTATCTTGGGCATAGGCGCACAAAAAGACCGGCAAAAGCAGCAAGGCGGTAATTAACCTGAATAAGGATTTCATTATGGATAAATTTTATTGTTTTACAATTTTGATGGAATGTTGACCAACCGTTACGATATACATACCCGAGGGGAGTTCCGACATATCGAAGGATTGCGTGTTTGCGGCAGTAATGGCCGTGGCTACAATCCGCCCCATGGAATTATATACCGAAACACGGGTACCGACAGGAGCTCCCGATACATTGACGGATTCTTTCGTAGGAATGGGCCACACGGCGATGGAACCGTTAGCCGTGAGCTTCTCCACACTTACCGTGTCGGATATGGCCACACCGATATCGACACGGGTGAGCCCGGTATAGGTATAATCAGTGTTTCCGTCTGATAAAGTGCGGATGTTCATTGAGTTTTGCCCGATGTCAATACGTTCGATATCGGAAAATTTTACCTGCCGAATACTCCCATCGGTCTTGATAACCGCTATTCCCCATTCTTCGGCATGTAGCGATACCGGAACCAATAAGGCAACCGACAGGAGAAACTTGTAGAAAGATTCCTGAAATTTCATGTTTTTCATCAGAGGTTCATCATTATTATTGACTGTCGGCATCAAGCGGAACCTCTTTTACGGCTCGTTTCCGACAGCGCAACATGGTTGCAAAGAAACAATGCAAATATAATATATTTAATATTTTCAAAAATTTATATTAATAATATAAAAGGGCGTTATAGTAGGCGGAATTATTCCAAAAACGCCCGGCGGCTTTTGGGCAGCCTGTCCGTCCAGGTGTGTTTTTCGTAAAAGGCCCGGTTGTTGAAGACCCATAGGATTTGGGTCTTGATATGTTTCTTGAGGCGCGGCGTGGCGGCGAAACCGTCGGTGCAGACAATCAGGCCGTCGTAGTTTCCATCTTGGCAGACATAGTCCATTACAGGCTGGTAATCGGTGCCGGAGCGCCCCAAAACGTTTATCTCGCGGCGGGCCTTCTTGAGCGGGATAGGTTCGCCCTTGATAACCGAATCGAATTGGATGACGTCGATTTTTTCAATGCCGTATTTAAAGAAACGGTTTACCAATCCGAAGAAGCGGCGCAGGCTGTCGGTAGGCACGGAACCGCTTACATCCACGGCCACCAACAACCGTGTGGAAAAGAAATGCCGGCTGCCCATATACTCGAATCCGTAGCGGCGGTTGGGGCGCATACGGGTAAGCCTGCGTTTGGTGCTCAAAAGCGAACTCCTGAAATCGTTGAGAAGTTGGCTGCAATTTACCTGAACGATGGTGGAGGCCATGATTTTCTCCTTCATCTGACCGCTCAGACTGCCCCAGCAATGGCTTTCTTCGGCAATCTCGATAAGACGGTTCACTTCCTCCTGCATCAGTTGGTCTTCTTCCCACAATTCGGCGGCCTGTTGCGCCTGTTCCTGTGTCTTGTCGGGCTTTTCGGCGGCCGTTTCTCCGCTTTGATAAGTTTCTTCGTCCGAATCCGAATGGCTCTTGCAGAGCGGCAGCAGGCAACGGTAGTATTCTTCAAAGGCCGCCGCGTAGCCGGGAAAGGAAATGCCCGGAAAATCATCGCGGCAAAAGAGTTTTACCTTGGGTTGCGCCCCGTCTTGCAGCACCAGGTCGCTGGCCCAGTAGCAGGCTTCTTTGCGCGAGGGCTGCGGCTGGCGTTGGTAGGGGTGCTTGAGCAGGATGCGTATCATTTCCAAGCGCAGGTATTCCTTTAGCTGTGTGTCTTCCAACGTGGCGATCAGTTCGGGATTGTATTCGATGCGCCCTTTGCCGGAGCGCAGCACCGAGGGAATGAGCTTGCGGCCCACCGGCATGGCTTTTAATTGGTGGCTGCAATATACCGAAAACAGCAGCGGTTCGGTAAGGAACCATTCTTCGGCGATGGCTTGGAAACGGCTTTCCATTACAAGGAAAGAATGAACTGGTTCACGGCCTGATAGACTTCGGGTGCCTGTTGCATCATGAGCAGGTTGGCGTGGGCGTAGCGCACGCTTTCCATCAGGTTGCAGAACTGAGCCATGGCTTCGCGGTAGCCTTTATCGATCAGCCAGTGGATATAGGCGGAGAGGTTTTGGCGGATGGTGTCTGAAAATTCACCGTCGGGGAGGCGGTCCAGATAACGGAAAATGCTTTCGTTGAGCACCGACAGTTCGGCAATGCGGTATTGCGAGGCCTGTTGCCGCACGGATTCAAAGTCATGCAGCACTTATTTGGCACTCAGAACCCGCCGTTCTGAAAAAATTTCCAAGAAGCGCGCCGCCGCTTTGGCGCCCACCACACCGGCTACGGCTTTCTTGGCT
>CAMWTX010000042.1 GCA_947177315.1 uncultured Bacteroidales bacterium
GGCATACGATGGCCTCCCGACAAATGGAAAAGTTGAGGGAGGTCGTTGCCGTGGAAATATAAATGGCCACCGCGCAGCGGTGGCCATTCCTTTGGTATCTTACAGGAGCGATGTTGGCGATGGCTTCTTAGAAACAATTCTTAAACAATTCCTGAGGATAGAAAGTGTTGATGTCGTTGCGGGTGGAATCGTCCAGGCTGAGGGTAAAGAACTTGGAGTTGGTGTAGTAGTCGGAATGCACCCTGTAGCTGCCCACGCTGTAGCGGTATCCGGGCGTGGAATCGGTGGCTACCGTCATGAAGGTGTCGTCTGTGTAGAAAAGACCGTCCATGCGGATTTTCTGATGCTTGGTATCCAACAGATAATAACCCTTTACGTATTCGTTGTACATGTAGCGTTCGGGATCGCGGTAGGAGGAATCGTGCCATGCGGCAATCGTGAGCATAAATTCTCCGCCTTTGGTAAAATTTCCTGAATCAATCTTTTGGGCGCATTCAATCCTGAGCTCATGTTGGGAGTGGGAAAGATGCCGGAGGGTATCCCAAGTGGTGGAATCCAACATGAACTGGTATCTCACAAAGTCTTTTTCCTGCCAGACACCGTAGATGTCCATGGGTTTGTCTTCCCTGCACGAAGTGAAACATATCCCCCAAACGGCTCCTGCCAAAGCTACCGCGACTGCAACGCGGGTCAAAGAACGAATTTTCATAATCGCAAATGTTATACCCTTTCGGCAAGGGTTTTAAACTGCGAAGTTACGCCTGACAACAGAAAAAAGCAATATCTTTACACGTTTTTTTTAATCTCATAACCTATCTGCTATGAATATTTTGATTCTGGGCTCGGGTGGTCGTGAAAGTGCCTTGGCGTACAAATTGGCGCAGAGTCCGCGCACGGAAAGCCTCTATGTGGCTCCCGGCAATGCAGGAACAGGCCTTTGGGCTCAAAACGTGGCCTTGGATCCCCTGAATTTTGCGCAGGTAAAAGACTTTATTATCGAACATAAGGTGGAGATGCTGGTGGTGGGGCCGGAAGACCCCTTGGTGCAGGGCATACACGACTATTTTCTGGCGGATGCCAATTTCCGCGATTTGATTATTGTGGGGCCTTGTAAGGACGGCGCCCGGTTGGAGGGCAGCAAGCGGTTCGCCAAGGAGTTCATGCAACGGGCGGGCATCCCTACGGCGGCCTACGCTGTGTTCGAAAAAGGGCAGCTGGCACAAGCCAAGGCCTTTTTAAAGACCCTCAAACCGCCCTATGTGCTCAAGGCCGACGGTTTGGCGGCGGGCAAGGGGGTGTTGATAGAAAACAGCCTTGCCCAAGCCGAAAAAGCCTTGGAGGAGATGCTGGAAAACGAGATGTTCGGGGCGGCTTCGCGGCAGGTGGTGATCGAAGAGTTTCTGAGCGGCATCGAACTTTCGGTGTTCGTGCTGACCGATGGCACGCATTATAAGATTTTGCCCGAAGCCAAGGACTACAAGAAGATAGGCGAGGGCGACCGCGGCCTCAATACAGGTGGCATGGGTTCGGTTTCTCCGGTGGCCTTTGCCGATGCGGCCTTTATGAAAAAGGTGGAGGAACGTATCGTCAAGCCTACCTTGAACCAACTTGGAAAAGAAAAGATTCCTTATGCGGGCTTTCTGTTCATCGGCCTGATGAATGTGAAAGGTGAGCCTTACGTTATCGAATACAATGTGCGGATGGGCGATCCTGAAACGGAGGCGGTGATGCCGCGCATCCAGAGCGATTTGGTGGAGGCCTTTATCGCCATGCACGAAAACCGTCTGGATGAAGTCGATTTGCAGATAGATCCCCGGCAGGCGCTTTGCGTGATGCTGGTTTCGGGCGGTTATCCGGAAGCCTATCAAAAGGGCTTTGAAGTGAAGGGTACCGAAAAGGTATCTCCCGATACGCTTTTGTTCCATGCCGGAACCAAGCCGGATGTAACGGGCAGGCCGCTTACTTCGGGGGGGCGTGTGCTGGCGGTCGTTACCTTGGCCGAAGACTTGCCCTCGGCGATGGAAAAAACGTATGCCGAAGTGGAGAAAGTGGGTTTTGAAGGAATGTATTACCGCAAAGATATAGGAAAAGACCTATGCAGATAGATTACGAACAGACCGTGCTGGATAATGGCTTGAAAGTGCAGGTGCATACCGACCGCAGCACGGCGATGGTGTCTTTCAATCTCGTTTATGACGTGGGGTCGAAAGACGAGAATCCTCAAAAGACGGGTTTCGCCCACCTTTTCGAGCATCTGATGTTCAGCGGTTCCAAGCATGTAAAGGATTTCGATACGGAGCTGGATAAGGTGGGGGCGGCCAACAACGCTTTTACCAACAACGATTTTACCGACTACTACATCACGATTCTGCCCGACGAACTGGAAACGGCCTTTCGCGTGGAAAGCGACAGGATGCAGTATCTGAACATTACCCGCAAGAAACTCAAGGTGCAGAAAGGCGTGGTGATTGAGGAATTCAAGGAACGTTGCCTCAACCAGCCCTACGGGGATGCGGATCTGCTCATAAGGCCGCTCTGCTACAAGGAGCATCCCTACGCTTGGTCCACCATCGGCAAGACGACCGAACATATCGAAAGCGTTACCTTGCAGGATGTGGAGGACTTTTATGCCACCTATTACAAGCCCGACAACGCCGTGCTTACCGTGGCAGGCCCGGTGGAGGCGCCACGGATATTCGACCTGGCGCAGCGTTGGTTCGGAAAGATTCCCAAAGGCAACCGCAAGGAACGCAAGCTGCCGCAGGAACCCTTGCAGACCCAGGCGCGTTTGGTGCAGGTGGAGCGCAAGGTTCCCACCAACGCGATTTACAAGGCGTTTCACATCGGGCCGCGGATGAGCGATGATTTCTATGTGTTCGATTTGGTTTCCGATATCCTTTCCAATGGCGACTCTTCGCGTTTCCATACGACCTTGGTAAAGGAAAAGAAACTTTTCAACAGCGTGAACGCCTATGTTTCGGGCGATATCGAGCCGGGAATGTTCCTGGTTTCGGGTTTTCTGGAAGAAGGCGTTCCGTTTGAAAAGGCGGAGGCGGCCATCAACGAAGAGATAGCCCGTATGGCGCAGACCGAAGTGGGGCGGGAGGAACTGCAGAAGGTCAAGAATAAATTGGAAACGGCATTGATGTTTTCGAATATGAAGGCCTTGGACAAGGCGATGAACCTCGGTTATTTCGAGCTGTTGGGCTCGGCGGCCTTGCTCAACGAGGAAGACCGTAAATACAGGGAGGTGCGGCCTGAGCGGATAAGGGAGGCTGTGGAACGTTGCCTTTGCCCTTCGAATGGCAGCACGATTTATTACCAGGCCGTCAAATAGAAAAGAAAATGAAATTCGATTACTCGAAATTAGAACCCGAAATACGGCATCTGCCCAACGGTATTCCCGTGTATTGCTTTGCGGACAGCAGCTTGGAGCTGGTGCGCCTTGAATTTATCTTTGAGGCCGGCAGTTTCTTTCAGCAGAAGAAATTGCAGGCGGCGGCCTGTTGCTCGCTCACCGGAACGGGCACGCAGAATCTTTCGGCGCGGGAATGGTCGGAAAAACTCGATTACTATGGGGCGTACATAGAACGCTATCCCGACAAGGACCAGGCCACGATGGTGTTTTATTGCCTGAGCCGCTATTTGGACGAAATCATTCCTTTGTGCGAGGAGGCGGTCAAGCGTTCCGTTTTTCCGCAGGAAGAACTGGAGACCTATCTGCGCAAGCAGCACCGCAAGTTTCTGGTGAACCGGCAGAAGGTGTCGGAGGTTTCGCGCAATGCGTTTTATTCGCTTATGTTCGGTTCGCATCCTTATGGGCAGACGGTGGCGGAAGAAGACTTTTCGGCGCTGAAAAGGGAGGACTTGCTGGCCTATTACCAACGGCTGTATGTGGCTCGGAACTGCAAGATTGTCTTGGCCGGAGGTTATACGGAAAAGCATTTCGCCTTGCTTGAATCCTGTTTTGGCGGAAAAGACTGGGCGGAATCCGGAAGCGGCGGGCTTTCGTTGCCGATGCCGGAGTTGTCCGATTTTGCGGGCGGCCAGCGTGTGGATAAACCCATGGAAGATGCCTTGCAGGCATCGGTGCGCATCGGTATGCCGCTCTGTCCGCTCGATGACCCCGATTTTGCGGCTTTCAAGGTAACCGATTATGTATTGGGCGGCTATTTCGGTTCCCGCCTGATGCGCAACATCCGCGAAGAAAAAGGCTATACTTACGGTATTTCCTCGTATATCGTGCCGTTGCGGCAGGTGCCGGTATGGATGATCAGTTCGGAGGTGAAGGCCGACTGCACGGGCAAGGTGCTGGAAGAAATCGAGAAAGAGATAACCGCCTTGCAGAAGAAGCCGATACGGGATGCCGAGCTGGATATCGTGCGGCAGTCGTTTATGGGCGAATTCGTGCGCGAACTGGACGGCACTTTCGATTTGGCGGAACGCATGAAGTTCTTTATCCTTTGCGGCCTGGGCACGGATTTTTACCGGCGCAACGAGGAGGTTTTCTTTTCAATCACGCCCGAGGAAATCCGGCAGATGGCGCGCCGTTACCTTACGCCCGATAAGTTTTATACCGTAACTGCCGGAGCGAAAAACCAAGAATAACAGGAAAGATGTTAAATTTGCTCCTTGCTAAATTTTGAATGAGATGAGGTTGAGAATCGTTTTGTTTTTGCTGTTTGTTGCAGGGGCTTTGACGGCTCAGGCGCAGACCTTGCCTTCTGTCTTGAACGAAATCGAATATCCGCATACGGTGGATACCTTGTTGCTCCGCCGTATGGAACACCGCTTGGAAAAACAGTCCGAGGGGTACCGTATCCTTATCTTTTCGCAGAGCGGAAACCATTCCAAGAGCGCGGCCATCGAGGCCAAATCCGCTTTCGATCTGGTCTATCCCGAATGTAAGAGCTATATTTTGTTTGAAGAACCTTATTTTAAGGTAAAGGCCGGCAATTTCACCACGCGCGTGGATGCGGGCATCTTTTTGCGGAGCATCAAGAAAGACTATCCTTACGCATTTATCGTAAAGGATGTTTTGGACGTGAAGACTTACTTGGGATTGGGAGATTGAAGAAAGTTGGCCAACCGGGATTCGAACCCAGAATAACAGAACCAAAATCTGTTGTGTTACCGTTACACCATTGGCCAATCGGAAACAGGGGGCAAAAATAGGCTTTTTTTTTGGAACCGCAATGTTTTTGAGGGGAATCAGGATAAACAGGCTTTATAAAAGATTGTAAAATAGAGGATATGAAAAGGATAAATTGGAAAAAGCTGTTGCCGCACGTGTGGGCGGTGCTTATTTTCTTGGCCTTGAGTGTGGCTTATTTTGCCCCAGTCGTATTTGAAGGAAAATCCATGGGGCAGAGTGATGTGCATAGTTGGGGCGGCACACGGCAAGAAAAGGCGGATTGCTATAGGCAGACGGGGGAACATACCCATTGGAGCAATATGCTTTTCGGGGGCATGCCCAATACGGGATCGGAGGGCTATAATGTATATGGAAAGTTTTTCCCGCGCTTCGTTATGGGTGGTTTGCCTGCCTTGAGCGCCGGTATCCTGTTTTTCTATATGCTCGGTTTCTATATCCTGATGTGCGTGTTGGGATGCCGTTCCTGGCTGGCGATTCTGGGAGCGGTGGCGTATGCCTTTTCTACCTACAATATCCTGATTATCGATGCCGGCCATGCCAACAAATGCTGGGCGATGGCTTGCATGGCGCCCATTCTGGCCGGGGTTATCCAATGCTTTAAAGGCAAATATCTTTCGGGAGCCTTGATTACCTTGATTTTTACAGGTCTGCATATCATGTATTCCCACCAGCAGATAACGTTTTACCTGATGTTCATGCTCGTGGCGGTGGTCATCGCCTACGGAATACGGGCGTTCAGGCAGAAACAGATCAAGACTTATCTGAAAGGCGGCATGGTGGCCTTGGCGGTGGCAGTGGTGGCGGTACTTCCTTCTTTGGGGGGCTGGTTGGTTACCTACGATTACAGCAAAGATACCATGCGCGGCGGAGCGGTCTTGCAGTCAACCCCCGACGGACAGAAAGAAAGTTCGGGCTTGGACATAGACTACGCTTTCCAATGGAGTTATGGCAAGATGGAAAGCTTTACTTTGCTCGTTCCCGGCATTTACGGCGGCAGTAGCCATTATTATCTCAACCCGGACAGCGAAACCTATAAGATAACGGGCGGACGGCAGCGTATGGCGCCGCTTTATTGGGGCGACCAGCCGTTTACCTCAGGCCCGGTTTATGTAGGGGCTGTTATCTGCTTTTTGTTCCTGTTGGGGCTTTTTGTGGTGAAAGGCCCCGAAAAATGGTGGTTGCTGGCGGTAACCGTCCTATCGCTTCTGCTTGCCTGGGGCAGGCATCTTTCGTGGTTCAATGATTTTCTGTTTTACCATCTGCCGCTCTACAACCGTTTCCGCACACCCTCCATGGCTTTAGTGATTGCCGAAATCTCGATGGTGGCCTTGGCGATGCTTTCGGTGGAGACCCTTTTGCGGAACGCGGGCGAGAAAGGCAAGTATGTGCGTGATTTGCTGTATGCGTTTGGCATTACCGCCGGGATATGTCTCTTCTTTGCTCTGTTCGGCAAGAGCATGTTCGGATTTATGTCGCCAGCAGACGCTTCCTATCCCGATTGGTTGCAGAAAACATTGTTGGAAGATCGCGCGAGCATGCTCATCGGAACGGCCATGCGTTCGTTCGCCTTTATATTGCTGGCGGCCGCAAGCCTGTGGTTTTATCTGAAGAAAAACCTGAAAGCCGAATGGCTGATGGGACTTTTGGCAGTTTTTTCAGTGGTTGATTTATGGACTTTGGACCGCCGTTATGTGGGCGAACAGAATTTTATGCCCTCACGGGCGGTAAAGACCGTGCTCCCCACGGAAGCCGACCGTATGATTTTGGAAGATACCGATCCGGATTACCGTGTCTTCAATGTTACGGTCAATACGTTCAACGATGCTACGACTTCCAATTTTCACAAGTCCATCGGCGGTTACAGTCCCATGAAATTGCGTCGTTATCAGGATATCATCGACTATCATTTGAGCCGCCGTTTGAATATTTCGGTTCTCAATATGCTTAACACCAAGTATTTTATTGCGCCCGATGCTTCGGGGCAGCCTATGGTGCAGCGTAATGTGTCGGCGTTGGGCAACGCCTGGTTTGTAGATAGCATTTATTGGGTCAACAGCCCCGATGAAGAGATCCTGGCCTTGAACGATTTTGACCCGGCACGGGTGGCGGTTATCGACAGGGAATGGAAAGACAAGGTAGGCATTGTTTCCACGCCGGCGGCCTCCGAAGGGGACAACATCCGTTTGGTGGAATACTATCCCAATTCGCTCAAATACGAATATGCGGCTTCAGATACCCGTCCTGCGGTGTTCTCCGAAGTGTATTACAAGACTTGGAAAGCCTATGTGGACGGAGAGGAAGTTCCTCTTTATCGTGTCAACTATATCCTGCGTGGGTTGACCTTGCCGGAAGGCCGACATGTGGTGCAGTTCAAGTGCAAGAATCCGCTTATCGCGCGCAGCAGGGTGCTTACCAATACGGGCTCGGCACTTAATGTGCTGCTGATTCTGGCATTGATAGCCATGATGGTTCGGAATGCTTTCGTAAAAGAGGAAACGGAAGCAATGGAAAAATGTAGGGAATAAAGCAAAAGAGAATCTAAAGATGGAACTGAAATATTCCATAATCATTCCGGTGTTCAACCGCCCCGACGAGATGGCGGAAATGCTGGCGAGCCTGGCGGAGCAGACCGAAAGGAATTTTGAAGTGGTCGTGGTGGAAGACGGTTCCACCTTGCCCTGCAAAGAAGAAGTTGACCGCTATGCCGAGGTTTTGGAAATACAATATGTATCCAAGCCCAATACCGGCAGAAGCGATACCCGTAACGTGGGTATGCGGCATGCCAGGGGCGATTACTTTCTCTTTTTCGATTCCGACTGTATTCTTCCGCCCGAATATATACAGACCTTGAACCGTTGCCTGCAGAACGACTATACGGATTGTTTCGGAGGTCCTGACAGAGCATTGCCTACCTTTACGGATATGCAGAAAGCGGTGAATTTCGCCATGACGTCTTTTCTGACCACGGGGGGGATCCGGGGAAGCGGCAAGGTTTGCATGGAGAAATTCCATCCCCGTTCGTTCAATATGGGACTTTCGCGTGCCGTTTATGAAAAGGTGGGCGGGTTCGCCGATATGTTCGGAGAAGATATTGATTTGAGTATCCGTATCCGGCAGGCGGGATTCAGGACCCTGCTTTTTCCGGAGGTGTCCGTTTATCATAAACGCAGGGTAAACCTCAAGAAATTCTTTCGGCAGGTGTATAATTTCGGGCAGGCGCGCATTTTCCTTTACCGCCTGCACCCCGAGTCGCTCAAGACCGTACATGCATTGCCGGCCTTGTTTGTGCTGGGCGAAGCGGCTTTGCTGCTGCTTGCCGTTTTCCACACACCTTATTGGCTGTTGCTCCTGGCCTTGTATTGCCTGATGCTGTTTTGCGCTTCCGCCCTCAAGAATAAAAGCCTCAAAATCGCGCTTTTGTCGGTCGTAACGGGCTTTGTGCAGTTGAACGGCTACGGTTGCGGCTTTATCAAGGCGTTCTGGAACAAGGTGGTTCTTAAGAAAGATTTGGAGAAAGGCGAGAAATTGCGCCGTTCTTACAATAAATAGCCTGTCCGCGTCTTACATCCAACGCCTTTTCTTGGCAAAGATGATGAAGAAAGCGGCCACGAGCGCCATGAATCCTACGATACACCAGAAGAAATAGGCGCGGTCCATGAAGGGGAGAAATACGTTCATCCCGTAAACACCGGTAATAAACGTAAGAGGCAGGAAGATTGTGGAAATGAGGGTCATGATTTTCATCACCTCGTTGATACGGTTGGTCTGCATCGAATCGAAAGTCTTGGAGAGGCCTTCGATCAGTTCGCCGTTGTCTTCCACCATATCCCACATCTTCTGATAGTAATCGACGATATTGCCCCAGTAGTCTTCCATAAAGTCGCTGTTTTCCGAAAAGCCCTTGATCATACCGGATTCGAATTTCTGGAACAGCCGCAGCTGAGGTTTGAAAATGGTGTTCAGCAAAATGATGTTGCGCCGCGTCATGGAGAGCCTTTCAATTGTGATGTCGGCGCGTTTGTTGAACAAGTCGCGGTTGATGCTTTCGATATTTACGCCCACACGTAGCAATAACGAGTAGGAATCCACCAAAAGACGGTTCAGAATCGTGTAAAGCAGGGTGTCGGAGTTGAATTCGTCAAAGTCTTCCTCCAACTTTTCGGGTTGCTTTTCCGCCAGTTCGAAAATGTTTTTGAGGATGCCTTGCGAACGGGTCAGCGTAATGATATAACTCTTGCCCCAGAATATCTTGATTTCGCGTGGGTGGAGCGTGTGCCCCTGGCGGTCGAAACCGGGAAAATGCAGGATAAGGAAGTTGTAGTCGTCGTAAATATCGATTTTGGGACGTTGCGCCATACTGCGGCAGTCCTCGATATCCAAGGGGTGAAAGTGAAACTCTTCCTCCAAGAACGTCAAATCCTCCTCGTTGGGATTCTGTATGTAGTGCCAGTTCAAGGCACCGAGTTCAAGGCTTTCCATCATGGCGACCCCCTTGTTTACTGATTCAAAAAACGACTACATGCCGGTATCGGATTTGTTTTTATGGCTTCTGCGCCAAAAGCGCACCAAACGGCAAAGGTAAGAAAAAATCAAAAATACTCTCGGCTCTGTTATCTTTATTATCTTTGCCGCGCCTGTGCGGTAGTTGGCGCGCGGGCGTTTTAACGCAAACACAGCACCGATGGATATAAAGTTAGACAGTGTAAAAGACGCGATACGGGATTTCAAGGAAGGCAAATTCTTGATAGTGGTGGATGATTATGACCGCGAGAACGAGGGCGATCTGGTGATTGCCGCCGAAAAGGTTACACCCGAAAAAATCAATTTCATGCTCAAGCATGCCCGCGGGGTATTGTGCGCACCCATCACGCTTTCGCGTTGCGAGGAATTGAACTTGCCCCACCAGGTGGAACACAATACATCCGTGCTGGGCACGCCCTTTACGGTTACGATAGACAAGTTGGAAGGCTGCACTACGGGGGTTTCGGCTTCCGACCGCGCCGCCACCATTCTGGCATTGGCAGACCCGAAGGCCAAACCCGAAGATTTTGGGCGTCCGGGACACATCAATCCGCTTTACGCGCAGGATTTGGGCGTGTTGCGCCGGGCCGGACATACCGAAGCCTGTGTGGA
>CAMWTX010000043.1 GCA_947177315.1 uncultured Bacteroidales bacterium
TTCCTTTTCTTTGCAAAGATAATTATTATATTAATATAATATACACTAAACAACAAAAGATTATTATTTAATTCAATTTCACATCATTACTATTTAAAGACGTAACGCTACATAAAAAAGCCGGAGCATCTAAGACACCCCGGCTTCATCATACGGCTTAACGCCTCGGAAAAACCTTACAAGCTGTATCCCCGCAGGAAGTCAACCGATTTTTGAATGAGCGGGTACATCACCGTGTCGTCTTCGATAAAGGCCACCTGCTTACGGTAGGCGGCGAGGAATTTTTCGAGGATGGGCGAAGTCTTTACCGGACGGCGGAATTCAAAGGCCTGGGCAGCGTTGAAAAGTTCAATCGCCAACACCCTTTCGGTATTGTCCATCACACGGTAAGCCTTGGTAGCCGCGTTGGCCCCCATACTCACATGGTCTTCCTGACCTTGCGAAGACTCGATGGAATCCACACTGGCCGGGCAGCAAAGCTGCTTGTTCTGGCTCACAATCGAAGCCGCCGCATATTGGGGAATCATAAAACCGCTGTTCAACCCCGGCTTCTTTACCAAGAAACTCGGCAGACCGCGCTTTCCGGCAATCAACTGATAGGTGCGGCGTTCGGAGATATTGGCCAATTCCGCCACGGCAATGCTCAGAAAATCCTGAGTGAGCGCCAAAGGCTGCCCGTGGAAGTTGCCCGCCGAAACCACCAGGTCCTTATCGGGAAAAACGGTGGGATTGTCGGTAACGGCGTTGATTTCTTCAAAGGTGATGCGGCTCACGTATTCGATGGCGTCTTTGGAGGCACCATGCACCTGCGGAATGCAGCGGAACGAATACGGATCCTGCACATGTTCTTTCTTGCGGACAATCATCTTGCTGCCCTTGAGGTATTTGCGGAACGCCGCCGCCGTGTCCACCTGCCCTTTGTGGCGACGTACATCCTGAATTTCGGGATAGAACGGTTCGATACGGCCATCGAAGGCTTCCAGCGACAAAGCGCCCACCAAATCCGCCAAGCGGCTCAGGCGTCTTGCCTTCAACACATTGTGAACCGCAAAAGAGTTCATGAACTGCGTGCCGTTGAGCAAGGCCAAACCTTCTTTCGACGCCAATTCGATAGGCTTCCAGCCGTATTTCTTGAGCACACCGGCAGCGGGTTTCTTTTCGCCGTTCACCCATACTTCGCCCAAACCGATCAAGGGCAGGCACATGTGCGCCAACGGAGCCAAGTCGCCCGAAGCGCCCAGCGAACCCTGCTGATAGACCACCGGCAGCACATCGTTATTGAAAAAGTCGGCCAAACGCTGAATCGTAACCACCTGCACGCCCGAATTGCCGTAAGAGAGCGATTTGATCTTCATGAGCAGCATCAGCTTCACCACCTCTTGCGGAACCGGTTCACCCAAACCGCAGGCATGCGACATCATGAGGTTCTTCTGCAACTGCGAAAGCTGCTTTTCGGAAATGCTCACATTGCACAGCGAACCGAAACCGGTGGTGACCCCATAGATGGGTTCCTTGTGGGTCTTGGTCTTCTTGTCCAGATAGTCGCGGCATTTCTTCACGGCAGAAAGCACCTCCTTCGACAGGCTGATCTGCATCTTGTCGTTGACAATCCGTTCGATTTCATCAAAACTGAGATCTTTCAAGGTGATCTCGAAAACATTTTTCTTCATATCGTCCGTTTTTATATTTCCTTATTCCGTGGGAGCGGCTACCTGCAACAACTCCTGAGGCGATACCGAACGCTGCTGCCCGGTAGCCATGTCCTTTATCACAATCTGCCCCGAAGCGTGTTCCTGCTCGCCGATAATGGCCACCAAAGGAATCTTGAGGTTGTCGGCATACGAAAACTGCTTCTGCAACTTGGCCGGCGAAGGATAGATCTCCACCGAGACCCCCTGGCGGCGCAAGGCCTGCGCCGGTTCAAACGCCCACTCCTGTTCCTTCTCGCCGAAATTCACAAACAGCACCTGCGTGCCGCTCGCCAGACTTTCGGGATAAAGGTTCAAATCGTTCAGCACATCGTAAATCCTGTCCGCTCCAAAAGAAATGCCCACGCCCGAAACCCCTTTCAAGCCAAAAATGCCCGTCAAATCGTCGTAACGTCCACCGCCGCAGATACTGCCCATCTCCACATCCAAGGCCTTTACCTCAAAGATGGCACCGGTATAGTAGTTGAGGCCGCGCGCCAAGGTAAGATCCAGCTCGCAATCGGTCTTTACGCCCATCTTTCCGATAAGTCCGAACACCGTTGCGAGTTCCTCCACGCCTTTGAGCCCCGTCGGGCTGTCTTTCAGAAAAGCCTGCAATCCTTGCAGTTTCTGCGCCACATCCCCTTGCAGATGCAACACCGGAAAGAGTTTTTCGATAGATTCGGCCGGGATGCCGCGCGCCCCCAGTTCCTCACGCACGCCGTCTTCCCCAATCTTGTCCCATTTGTCAATCGCCACGGTGATGTCCGTCATCTTCTCCGGGCAGCCGATGGTCTGCGCGATGCCCGCCAATACCTTGCGGTTGTTGATCTTTACCTGAACGCGGATGCGCAAGGCCTCGAACACCTCGCCTATCATCTGCACCAGTTCGGCCTCATTGGTCAGCGAATCGGAACCCACCACATCGGCATCGCATTGGTAGAACTCGCGGTAACGCCCTTTCTGCGGACGGTCGGCACGCCAGACCGGCTGTATCTGATAGCGTTTGAACGGAAAGCTCAGTTCCCCCTGATGCTGCACCACAAAGCGGGCGAAAGGCACGGTAAGGTCGTAGCGGAGCCCCTTTTCGCTGATTTTGGAGAGCAAGGCCCGGCTCATCTGTTCCGTTTGGCGGTTCTCCTGCCAGAAACTTTCCGAATCCGCCCCCGTCTTATCCATGAAATTGCCCGAATTGAGAATCTTGAAGAGCAGTTTGTCGCCTTCCTCGCCATACTTGCCCATCAAGGTGGAAAGCGTTTCCATGGCGGGGGTTTCGATAGGCTGATAGCCGTGCAGACGATAAACGCGGCTGATGGTGTCGAAAATATAGCCACGCCTGCGCATCTGCAGGGGCGAAAAATCGCGGGTTCCTTTAACCGTGCTTGGTTTCATGTCGTATTAAAATAACTCTAATTCTTGATATAGCTTGAACGAACGCCGGTGCCAGGGGCTGGGCCCGTTCTTTAAAATGGCTTCGTAATGCGCCTTGGTGGGATAACCCTTGTTGTCCTCCCAGCCGTAAAGCGGACACTGTGCGTGCAGCTCCCGCATATGGTCGTCGCGGAAAGTCTTGGCCAGAATCGAAGCGGCGGCAATCGAAAGGTATTTTCCGTCGCCCTTCACCACACAGATATGAGGCACTTGACCGTAAGGTCTGAAACGGTTGCCATCTACGGTGATGAACGCCGGCTGGGGCGAAAGCTTTTCCAACGCCAAATGCATGGCCTTGATGGAAGCCTGCAGGATATTGATACGGTCTATTTCCTCGGCATCCACCTGCGCCACTCCGTAAGAAAGGGCATCGCGCATGATTTCCTCGCGCAAGGCATAGCGGGCTTTCTCGCTCAGTTTCTTGGAATCGTCCAAACGCGGATTGCGGTAACCGGGCTCAAAAATCACCGCCGCGGCGAACACCGGCCCCGCCAACGGGCCTCTGCCGGCCTCGTCGCAACCGGCCTCCAACCTTTCCTTGCTGTAACGCGAAAGCAACACGGCGTTTTTCTTTTATCGGTTCTTGAGCCAGCTTTCAATCAGACTCTCAAACAATATCCGGCCATCGGTATTGCCCAGCACCTCTTCCGCGCAACGTTCCGGGTGCGGCATCAAGCCGAATACATTGCGCTTTTCGTTGCAGATACCGGCTATATTCTCCAGCGAACCGTTGGGATTGGAAGCCGCATCCACCTTGCCGTTTTCATCGCAATAGCGGAACAGCACGCGATCTTGGCGGTTGAGTTCCTTTATCGTGGCGTCATCGGCAAAGTAGCGCCCCTCTCCATGCGCCACGGGAACCTTGAGCACCTGTTTGGGCTCACAGCGCGCGGTAAAGGCCGTTTTGTTGGTCTGCACCTGCAGATACACGTTCTTGCAGATGAACTTCTGCACATCGTTGTGCAACAGCGCCCCCGGCAACAGATGCGATTCGCAGAGAATCTGGAAACCGTTGCAGATACCCAACACATAACCGCCCTTTCCGGCAAAGGCGATAACCTTTTCCATAATGGGCGAAAAACGCGCTATCGCACCCGAACGCAGGTAATCCCCATAGGAAAAACCGCCCGGCAGCACCACCGCGTCGCAGTTCTGCAAATCGGTGTCCTTGTGCCAAAGCTGCACCGATTCCTGTTGTAAAACGTGCTTGAGCACATAATGTATGTCATGGTCGCAATTCGAACCAGGAAAGGTAACCACCCCGAATTTCATAAGTATGTAAGTTTTATTGTTTCTATGCGTGTTTCTTTTTCCGCCTCCGGCTACAAATCCTCGCGGCAGACAGGCATGGTCATGCAACGGCAGCCGCCGCCCCCACGCACCAGTTCCGAACTTTCTATCGTATAGACCGTAGGCCGGTTTTCGTCTTCGGTTTCCACCGCCACTTTGCCCGAAACCACATCCCAGGCATCCACCACCTCGAAACCGGCGTTCGACAAGGCTTCTATCGTGTAACTGTTCCGTCCGTAGCCCATAATCTTACCGGGGGCGAAAGCAAAGAAATTGGCGCCGCTGTGCCATTGTTCGCGTTCTTGGTACATGACATCGCCGCCCGCGCAGTAAATGGGCTTGTAATCGTAGCCCAATTGATGGAGCGCATCGAAGATATTGGCACAAAGGCTTTCGTGCACCACGCCGTTTTCCACCTTCAACAGGCGCGTGGCGTAGTGGTTTTCATCCAGGATAAGCGGTTTGTAAGCCATACAGTGGGTGCGGCTCAAGAAAGTGAACACCATGTCGAGGTGAATGAACGATTCAGGTTCGAACGGCAGTTCCTGCGTGATAACGTAGAACAGACCGCATTCCTTGCGTTTGAGCGCGATAAAGGCATCCACCCCGTTGCGGTTGGAACGCGCCCCCTGCCCGATAACGAACACATTGGGCGCCGCCACCTGAAAGTCGCCGCCTTCCAAGCGCGTGCAGGCCGGCACCTTGTCCCAAGGGTTCAGATGAGACTTATTCCGGGTGAACACGGGATGGTAGCGGTAGATAAGGTCGGTGATGAGTATTTCGCGCGAACGCACCTGGGTGGCCATGTGGGTAGGCATGGCGTGGGAATTGAAGCAGACACCGATATCGCGCGTAAAATAGAGGTTGTACAAAGGATTGAAATCCGTGCCCGCCACGCCCTGCACCATCGCTTTGGCCAACTCGGCGGCCGACATCACGGGCAAGGTTTCTTCCAAGCCCGCGGCATGGGCGGCCTTGGAAATCTTTTCCATGAGGAAACGCCGGGCTTCGGGCGAATTTTCGAGCACTTCGGTCAACAGGTCATCGATATAGAAAGGCTTGCAGACCTGCCCCAAAACGGATTCCAGCTGCCGGTATTCCTTTTGGGCGGATTCCATGCCCAGCAAATCGCTGTACAAGGCCTTGTGAATCGTGGACGGGGTCATTTTTTCGATTTCGGGACCGGGCCGGTGCAACACCACCGCCCGAAGGCGTCCTGTCTCGGAATTAAGATTGACTTGCGCTTCCATATATTTTGCTTACTCTTTTCGACAATAAACCGCACCGTTTTTACCCAACGGCACGAAAAAGGCAAATTTAACGAATTTCCGTTACAAATCCAGCGGCAAGCCCCTCGTTGCGCGACACAAAAAATTTCGCTACATTTGCCACCGCTAAAAAGAAACACGCAAAATGAAAAACAGTGTTAAAATCGCCATCCAGGCGGGTTTGATTGTTGTGGCCATCGTATTGGCGTTCCTCATTTACCGCAGTATCATGCAGCCGGTAAACTTTAACCGCGATGTAGATGCGCGCAAGGCCGTTCTGGTTCAACAGATGAAAGATATCCGCAAGGTTCAGCAAGAACACAAGAAAGCCTACGGAAGCTACATACCTACGGGCGACAGCCTGATTGCGTTCCTTCGTGAAGGCGAAGTGCCCTACGTGAAGATGATCGGTACCGTACCCGACTCCCTTACCGAAGAAGAAGCCGTGGCCAAAGGCATCGTTTCGCGCGAAACCTTTACCGAAAACGCCTTTGCCGTGCTTTTCCCCGAACATCAGAACGACAAGGAAGCCTTTTTGAACCAGCTTATGCGCGTTCCTTTCAACCAATCGGGGCAGATGATCGAAATGGAAGCCGGCTTTATCTCCAAAAGCGGCTACCAAGTGCCCGTGTTCGAAGCCAAGGTGCTTTACGAACACTTGCTCGAAGGCTTGAACGAACAGCAGATCACGAACAAGATAGCCCAGGAAAAAACCTACAACCGGTATCCCGGCATCAAGGTGGGCAGCATGACCGAAACCATTACCGAAGGTAACTGGGAATAAGGCAACGAGAATCGCCGCAAGAAACGCCCCGTCCGCAAGCCTGTGAACGGGGCGTTTGAGTAACAACAGCACTATGGGAGCGAACATAACCTGTCTTAAACGCAACATAAATCCAAACCTGTCGAACTACAGCGACAGCCAACTGCGGCTTTGCGTGAGCCTGCAGCAATACCATCTGGATTTAGGCATCAGCAGCATCGAAAACCGCAATCCGCTCGCCCTGGCATCCTACCGGCTGGATTCGCGCCAAAGTTTTTCCGCCTGCCTGCAGGAACTGGTGGAATACGAAAAGTTGCTCGACCCGTCTTTCGTCTATGGCAAACGCATCTTCAGCGTTCCCGATTTCAAATCCACGCTGATTCCCGAAAAGCTCTACGAAGCCGAACACGGAAAAGCCTATCTGGATTCGCTCTTTCACATGAACGGCAGGGAATGCATTACCTGCGAGCTTGAACCGAACACCCGCAGCTATATCCTCACCGCCTTCAACCCCAACTACCTCCGCACCGCGCAAGACATGTTCTGCCAGGACGAACAGATCGGTTTCCTGAGCGTCTATGCCTGCCTCATACGCGAAGCCTTTCGGGTATCGCAGACCTACAAACGCTTTGCCCACCATATCCTGCTCCATGTGCGCAACGGAAATTTCGACCTCTGCGTAAAAGGCGACGAAGGGTTGCTTTTCCTCAATTCCTTTCCCTGCCCCAACTTCGACAACCTGCTCTATTACTTCCTGTACGCCATCAACAGCCTCAAGATAGACATGGGCTCGGCGGCGCTCTTCCTTTGCGGCCAGGCCTCCGAACAGGACCTGCTGCCCCGTCTGGAAGAACACGTATATGCCTGCACTTACCTGCCCGCGCCCACCGGCGTGCGCTTTTCGCAGGAAATGCCCTACGACCGTTATTTTATCTGCCTCTAACCATGCGTATCATCAGCGGAGAATTCAAAGGACGCCGTTTCCAGGCCCCCGACAACCTGCCGGTCCGCCCCACCACCGATGCGGCCAAAGAAAGCCTTTTCAATATCCTGGGGAACCACCTGGATTGGGAAGATCTGAATGTGCTGGATCTCTTTGCCGGCATCGGCAGCATCTCGCTGGAATTCGTATCACGGGGAGCACGCCAGGTGCACGCCGTGGATTCGTTTACGGGCTGCACCAAGTTTATCCAGAGCATGGCGCAGAAATTCGAGATGGACAACCTGCAGGTGTTCCGCCAAGACGCTTTCGAATACCTAAAGCGCGCCCGTTTCCAGTACAACCTTGTTTTTGCCGACCCGCCCTACCAGTTGCCGAACATCGCCGAGATTCCCGATTTGGTCTTAGGCTCCGAATGCCTGGAAAAAGACGGCTTCTTTATTCTCGAACACTCCGACAAATACCACTTTGAGCACGATGCGCGGTGTATTGAGGAGCGGAGGTACGGCAAAGTACATTTCAGCTTTTTTCGGAAAGTGTTTTGAACGGCGTCTGCTTCGTTGGAAGGTTTGGCCGCCTCGGTCACGTACCAAAGTACGCTCCCTCGTTGCCCGCACCTTCCGCCTTGCATCTCACCATTCAAAACACTTTTTTATTCCGGCTTCGAATCTTAAACGGCGATCTGCTGTCCAAAATCACTTTTTACAGACGGAAGGATTCGCCGTATAACTCATTAATCCAAAGCGAAAATAACTTATCGGTAACGGCATATACCTTGTTGATTTCCGTTACGATGTCTTTTTCCAACAGTTTGTCTATGGCCGAC
This sequence comes from uncultured Bacteroidales bacterium, assembly GCA_947177315.1. Classification (GTDB taxonomy): domain Bacteria; phylum Bacteroidota; class Bacteroidia; order Bacteroidales; family P3; genus Pullibacteroides. The sequence goes on from CAMWTX010000043.1 coordinate 8,207, forward strand.
TGCACAGAACTGGCCGAAGCGAGCCGATGCCGCTTGACAAACGCGGACGATGTAATCCGTTCCGCCTCTCCATCGCGTGCAATGGCATACAGCAATACCTTCTGCTTTTCGGGAATGTTCGACAGGATTTCGCGGAACAGCGTGTCGTTGGCCGCCAAGATATTGCCGATAGCGGTCCGGATGACATCTATCGTGCAACTTGCCCCCTCCGGCGTATCCGCAAAAGCCTCGTTGAAAGTCCTTTGCATATAGTAAGTATGACCCCGGAACAGGTCATAAACCTTTTGAACATCTTCGGTCTGAATACTGCGGTTACGGTTTTTAAAATGACGGATTACAAACGGAACATAGGCTTCCGGTGCAATGGCCTTCAATTCCAGCATATCGGCACTGTGATACAAAGGACGAGCCGCCGAAAGAAACATGGCCTGCATCATGTGCCGTTCGCTACCGGCAAAGATAAAGCGGCTGTTGGCGCATTGCTGGATATGGGTACGCAACAATGCCTCGATGTTCTTTTCCGGATATTTGGCAATCTGCTGAAATTCATCAATGGCAACAATGCACGGCTTGTCGGCTTTTTCCAAATACTTAAAAATTTCTTCCAAGGTGTATTCCGGACGGTGAATGTCTCCCAACTCGATGTTGAAAGACGGCATACCCGAAACAGGATCCATGCGGAAACTGCCACTCAACGATTTAAGCATAGCAAGAAAGCCTTGCGCCGCTTTCTGTCCGCGCGACAACAGGGTCTCGTAAATGGCACGCCCCAACAGAAAGGTCAGTTCCCGGAGACTCGACGTATGCAGAATGTCTATAAAAAAGGTATGATAATGCGATTTGATGGCGGGTTTCTCGTAGCAAAAACGGATGAGCCCGGTCTTGCCCATACGGCGAGGCGATATAAGCACAAGGTTGTTGCCGTTTGTAACGGTTTTAAGCAAACGGGCCGATTCTTCAACACGGTCGCAGAAATAATCCTGCGTCATCCGCCCGAAGATAATAAAAGGATTGACAAGCGTTTTCATGCCGCAAAGATAATTATGCGAATCGAATTATGCAAATCGCATAATGTGATTCGCATAATTTAACCTATCCATTTATCGGTGATTCCGGATTCAATAAAAAATCAAATAATCCAATAATCCTGCTACTCAAATATCAACTCTAATCCACGGGGCTTGTTTGTCGCCTTTACATGCGGTAGTATATCAAGCAGTGATATAATGAATGCAGCACACCATAATTCAACCGTGTTACGGACATCATTGCTTGAGATATATTCCCCATTTTCAATCAAGGCATTATATACTTTTTGGCATTCTTGAAAAGATACTGACCTTTTCCGTTTATTTGAAGTTGCGAATCTTGTAATTTGATTTTCGTCCACTTTATCAATTATATACTTACCGCCTCTGGCATTACGGAGATCGGGATTATCTTTTAACGACGGTATGATGCATTCGTTCCAGATTCGTCTAAAATCATTAACATCAATATCGCCAAGTCCAGAGTATCTTCTTGTTTCCATTTTATTAGGTTTTATGGTTTATCGAACAATCACCTTATATCTCCGTGCTCCGACCTTTACGATATACACACCACTGTGGGATACGGGAATACGGACGGAAGAACCGTTGTAAATACATTGGCCTGCCGTATTGAACACCTGCACCAAGCCTCGGTTCTCCGAAATACAAATCGTGCGGTCTTGTACATATACGGCAAAATGGTCATTCCCGTGGTTTTCGTTGCCCACACCGCCATTAGGAGCAAAATTGGCGGTCAGTTCCAGGTTTTCCGTAATCCTAAACGTGCATTCCGCTTCGGTGCTGAACACACTGCCGTCCGCTTTCGTCCAGTTCACGAAATGGTAGCCATTGTTGGGAGAGGCGTAAATCGTTATTTCCTCGCCTTCATAGTAAGTACCCTCTCCGTAAGTATATCCCCATTCCGAATTATTGACGTGAATGGCAAGGGTAAAGCTTGGATTCTGCTCGAAATTCGCCGTCAGTTCCAGGTCTTCCGTAATAATAAACGTGTATTCCGCTTCGG
>CAMWTX010000044.1 GCA_947177315.1 uncultured Bacteroidales bacterium
GAGTAGCCGTGCCCGGCGTTCCAGTATCTGTCGATGGTTACCGGCAGTTTTCCGCGCGCGGGCAGCGCTCCGAAAATAATCCCCGCGCAAGCCTTTTGGCTTTCTTCGGTTTCCTGATAGCCGCACAGAATGGCGCGGATACGGTTCATATCGTAGAAAGGCGCAAGGGCGTAAGGCGGCGCGAATACGGCAAGCACCACCCGGATGCCTGCGTTCTGCAGTTTCCGCACCAGGTTCACGCTTTGCGGCGTGATGCCGTAGTTTTTGGCCGGAGAATAATTGGTGTTGGTGATGCCGACCACCACCAGGTCGTAACCGGCGAACTGTTGCATGAAAGAGGAATCATCGGGCAAGGCCGGATTGAAATCCCGGTGGAGGTTGAGTTGCTTGAAATTCCGGTCGTACCGTTGCAGTTCCTTGAAGAACGCGCCCGGCTTGCCGTCGCCGATGGAAAGGCACAGTTTATCGGGGTATTCCCAGGGCGAGACGGGCAGTATGCCGCGGTCGTTCTCCAGCAGGGTGACGGCTTGGTTGTAGATGCTTTGCCTCAATTCCGCATTGGCTTTGCCGTTGAGCGTGTCGCGCAGGAAAGCCGGCAGGTTGCGCATGGTCTGCGCGGAGGGATAGTTCCGATAATCCGCCAGGAATGCGGCGCGGGTCTTGTAGTAGAGAATGCGGCGGCAGGCATCTTCCAGGCGTTCACGTGGCAACACGCCTTTCTGCACGGCTTTGGCAATGGCCTTTACGGCGGCGGCAGGATTGACGGGCAGCAACAATACGTCGCAACCGGCTTTCAAGGCCTGCACTTCAATCATGCCTTCGCCCAAACTCTGATAGCCGGGCAGTTTCTGCAGGGCGATGCGAACCCCTTCCATTTCAAGTCCGTCGGTAACGATAAGCCCCCGGTAGCCGAGTTCCTGACGCAGCAATCCTGTTACCACACGCGGGCTGAGGCTTGCCGGCAGTCCCGAACTGTCGTAGGCCGGCAGATTGAGATGCCCCACCATCACGCTTTCCACACCCTGGGCCATGAGGTTCTTGAAAGGCGGCAGATGGATGCTGTCGATAAGTCTTGCCGTATGCCGGATAAGCGGCAAGGCCTTGTGCGAATCGGTTTCGGTATCGCCGTGTCCGGGAAAATGCTTGGCCGACCCCATCACGCCCTGGCTTTGCATCCCTTGCAGAAAGAGCGCGGAAAGACGCGCCACCGTTTGCGGGTCTTCGCCAAAAGAACGGGTGTTGATGACCGGGTTTTGGGGATTGTTGTTCACATCCGCCACCGGGAGAAAATTCCATTGGATGCCTAACAGGCGGCATTGGCGTCCGGCTTCCTGACCGGCTTCAAACACCAGGTCTTCGTTGCCGAGCGCGCCCAGAGTCTGTTGCCGGGGCAGTTTCTTGAGGTCGGTGAGCCGCATGGCAGGGCCGAACTCCCCGTCTATCGTGATGAACAACGGGATTCGGGAAGCCTGTTTATAGACTTGTTGCAGCGTGAGCATATCGGGTGTGGTGCCGGCAAAGAAGCAAACCCCGCCGTAGGTGTGTCCCGACAGCAGTTGCCGCATCTGCACGATGTATTCGGCGGTAGGTTTGGCTTTGGAACGCAGCACGATGGTCTGTGCCGCCATATCCTCCAGGCTCATGGTCTTGAGCAGGCTGTCGATCTGCGGGGAATGCAGGTCGGCATCGGAGGGGTAGGGAACCTGCCCCTGGAGAGGAACCATCGCAAGGTAAAGCCAGATAAGCAAAGAGACGAATTTCCGCATGGCATTAAAAACCTAACATGTCTTCCATTCCGAAAAATCCCGTTTTTCCGTGCAGCCATTGAGCGGCACGCACCGCACCGAATGCCAGCCCCTCGCGGTTTTTAGCCGTGTGAACCAGCTCGAGCGTGTCGGCGCCGGAGTTGAACTGGAGCCGGTGAACGCCTACCGTTTCACCCTCGCGAAGGGAGGTGATATCAATGTCCTGCTGCCCGTCCAGTTGCGGCAGCACGTTCTGTTTGAGCACGAGCGCCGTGCCGCTGGGCTTGTCTAACTTGTGGATATGGTGTATCTCTTCGATGCAGGGCGTGTAGCCGCCTTGGGTATTGACCTTTTGGGCAAGGAAGCGTGCCGCCGACATAAAGATATGCACCCCGATGCTGAAATTGGCGGATACAAAAAGCGCCTGTTTTTCGCGCAGACAGCGGGATTTGAGTTCGGGCAGGCGGTGTTGCCAGCCGGTGGTTCCCACTACGACGGGCAGGTGGCGGTCAAAGCAACGGCTTATGTTTTTGGGAGCGGTGTCGGGAATCGAAAAATCGATGGCTACATCGGCTTCTGCCAAGGCTTCGGCCTCGTTCCAGTCGCTTTCGTTGTCTATTTTCGCCACAATCCGGTGGCCTTGCCGCAGGGCGGCGGTTTCCACTTCCTTGCCCATTCTGCCGTAACCCAGAAGGGCTATGCGCAAAGGTTGTTCAATAGGTTCTTTCATTTGAGTGTAAGGCATATTTTGAGACCCGCATCGAGGGGAAATGCTGTAGGCAGGTTAAAGTTCGTGCGGGCATAGGGTTTTATCGACATAGACAGATTTGGTGAAACGTCGAAAGAGGAGAGGTGCGCATAGACAATCGCATCCACGATATTGAGCAGATAGACGGCACCGGCTATGATGAGACAGAGCTCGAACCGCTGTTCGTAGAAATTGCGCAGGTCAAGGATTTCCTGCAGCGAGTAATCCGCCAGATGGGGATTGAGGCTTCCCGTGGAATCCACCCGGGCCTTGATTTCGCGTCCATAGAGGTTCCGGCTGCGCAGACTTTGGTCGGTAAAGTACGCCAGCACGCCAACACCGGCATACAGCACCGGCGTTTTATACCATTGCCCGTTGTAAATCTGCCCGAAACCGGGAAGCACGGCCGAACAGAGCGCCGCCATGCCGGGCGATTTGAGCCCGCCTTTCTTTTTGCGCCGGAATGCGCCCGAATTGCGTTGCTGAAAAGTAAGCGTCTTGCGGTCTATGCCGGGAGAGGCGTTAAAGATGGTCTTGGAGGTGGGGGCGGCAAGCGTGTCGGGAGTCGCCACCGTCCAGTCGGCATCGTAATCGGAAGAGGGCGTGAACTGCGCCTCCGCCTTGCTTGACAACAGCAGAAAAACCGGTAATACGGCCAACAAGACGTAAAACCTGACGTTTTTTTTGCAGTTATTCATTCAGAAGGCTAAAAATCTTTTGCAGTTCTTCTTCGGAAGCGTAATCGATAACGATGCTGCCTTTTCCTTTCTTGCCGCGCTTGATGTTGACAGAAGCCTGCAATTTGCCGGAAAGGTTCTTTTGGGCTTCCTGACACCATTCGGGCAAGGCGGTTTTGGGTTCCTTGGCAGGCTTTTGTTCGGGTTTCTGCCCGATTTTGCGTGCCAGTTCCTCCAATTGGCGAACCGAAAGGTCTTTGTTGATCACGGCTTGAGCCAGTTCCAACTGCTTTTCTTCGCCTTCCACACCGGCAATGCAGCGGGCATGACCCATCGAGAGCCTGTTGTCTTTCAAGTGCAGCTGCACTTCCGCCGGCAGTTTGAGCAGACGCAGGAAATTGGCCACCGCGCTGCGGCTTTTGCCCACACGTTTGCCCAATTCATCCTGATTGTATTTGTAGGCATCCATCAAGGCCTGGTAGGAAAGGGCTACATCAATGGCGTTGAGGTCTTCGCGCTGAATGTTTTCGATAAGCGCCATTTCCAGCGACTCGTTGTCGTTGGCCATACGGATGTAGGAGGGAATCTCATGCAGCCCCGCCAGTTTGGAAGCGCGCAGACGGCGTTCCCCCGAAATAAGTTGGTAACGTTTGCCCGCTTTGCGCACCGTGATGGGCGTAATCACGCCGTTGGTGCGGATAGACTGGCAGAGTTCCTCCAGGCTTTCATCGTTGAATTGCCTGCGGGGCTGGAAGGGGTTGGCGTCGATTAAGTCGATAGGCACGGCGGCAATGGCACCGATAACGCCTTCTTCGTCGATATGGGGTACGGAATCATGTCTGCCCGCGTGTCCGAAAACGGGTTTGTTTTCGGTGGGTGCTTCCCCCATCAAGGCGGCTAATCCTCTTCCCAATGCCGGTTTTTTTGCAGTCATAATTCTGAGTTTTTAAGATTTGAACGCCCAACTCAGGCTTCCGATCCTTCTTCGTTTCCGTTGCCTGCGGCGCGGCGTTCGGCATCGCGTTGAATCACCTCCTTGGCAAGGTTGAGGTAATTGATAGAACCGATGCTGTTGATGTCGTGTTCCAAAATCGAAATGCCGTGGCTGGGAGCTTCGGCAACTTTCGTGTTGTTGTATATCAAAGTATTGAATACCAATTGCTGGAAGTGATTGCGCACTTCTTCCACCACCTGTTTGGAAAGGCGCGTGCGGGCATCGTACATCGTAAGCAGGATGCCTTCCATCTCCAGTTCGGGATTGAAGCGGCTCTGCACGATACGGATGGTATTGAGCAGTTTGGTGAGCCCTTCCAGTGCGTAATACTGGCACTGCACGGGAATAATCACCGAATCGGAAGCCGTGAGGGCATTGGTGGTGATGATGCCCAGCGAAGGCGCGCAGTCGATAATCACGTAGTCGTATTGGTTACGGATTTCCTGCAGACGCTTGCGCAACACCAGATTGCGGTCGGGTACGGAAATCATCTCCAGTTCCGCCCCCACCAGGTCGAGGTGGGAAGGAATGAGCGACAGGTTCTTGATGGAGGTCTTCTTGACCACGTCCTGCGGCTCCATATCCCCCAGCAGGCATTCGTAGATGCTGCCGTCCAGATGGTCCGGATTGAGCCCCACGCCGGAAGTGGCGTTGGCTTGCGGGTCGGCGTCCATCAGCAACACCTTGTTGTCCAAAGCCGCCAAGGCTGCGCTCAGGTTTACGGCTGTGGTGGTCTTGCCTACGCCACCCTTTTGGTTCGTTATGGAAATAACTTTACCCATTATTTGCCCAAGTTGTCAAAATCGATGTCGTCCTGGTTCGCTTCGTTGCGTTCAAGCGTTTCTTCGGGCGGCACTTCTCCGGTTTCGATAAAGCGGATGGTCTGCTGCAGGCCGGTAACGAAGTTTTCAAAATCCTCCTTGTAGAGGAAGATTTTGTGCTTGTCGTAGAAGAACTTGTTCTGGTCTTCGTCGAACATGCGCTTGCTTTCGGTAATGGTAAGGTACAGGTCACCGGCTTTGGTTTCCTTCACATCCATAAAGTAGGTACGTTTTCCGGCTTTGATGGCCTTGGAATAAACTTCCTCCTTTTCGCGATCCTTACTCCTGAAATCTTCCATGTTTCTAGTTATTTGGTTTTCCATATCGTCCCTTTCCCCATTTGGGAAAAAGGCTCGCAAATATAGAAAAATTTGAGCGGTTTTCCGACCCTTTGCGCAAAGCGTTTAAAACCACCGTATCATTCTGAAACGGTTGGGCGTGGGAAAGTCGGCGTTCTGCGGGAAGATACGGAAGGCATAGTCGTAAACTCCCGAACCGTCCAGCACGAGTTTGGCGGTATAGGTGGCCTGTCCGTGTTCAAAACCTGTCAGTTGCATGGGAACAACGCTTTCCAGTTTTTCCACCCGGTCGTTCACCTTGTGTCCGAACACCACTTCCACGCCGATTTCTTCGGGAGCCAGTCCGGCAATGTCAAGCGTGATGCCGAAGGTGCTCGCCTGACCCGTCTGCAGGGGTTCGGTCATGGAGTCGCGGCATTGATACGACACGGCGCGGATTTCCGGCCATGCGGAAGCCATGCGGATAATCCATTTGGTCATGTCCGTGAGCAGGCGGCGGCCGTTTTCCTGCAGTTTTCCGTGCATTTTGGCCAAAGGCAGGTAGTATTGGCGGTAGTAGTCGTCCAGCTGGCGGCGCATGGTGTAGTGGGGCGCAATCTGGGCGATGCTGTTGCGCACGTAGGAGAGCCATACGGGATTGCATCCGGCGCCCCTCGCTTCGTAGAAAGCGGGAATCACTTCGCTTTCAAGCATCGAATAGATGGTTTCGGCATCCAATTCGTCTTGGTAACCGGTATTGTCGTAGGTGGATTCTTCTTTCAGAGCCCAACCGGCGCCGGGGCGGTAGCCTTCGGCCCACCAGCCGTCGGGAACGCTGAAGTTCACCACGCCGTTCATCAGGGCTTTCTCGCCGCTGGTGCCCGAAGCCTCCATGCTGCGGGTAGGCGTGTTGAGCCATATATCCACCCCTTGAACCAAATGCTTGGCTATGTCGATGTTGTAGTTTTCCAAAAAGATGATTTTACCCAAAAATTCTTCCTGACGCGAAAATTCGATGATGCGGCGGATCAGGTCTTGCCCCGCCTTGTCGGCGGGATGTGCCTTTCCGGCAAAGATGAACTGCACCGGACGTTGCGGATCGTTGACGATGCGTTGCAGCCGTTTGGGGTTCTTGAACAGCAGGTGCGCCCGTTTGTAGGTGGCGAAACGGCGGGCAAAACCCAAGGTAAGGGCATCCGGATTGAGCCTTTCGAGCACTTTTACGAGATTTTGCGGGCTTTCTCCCCGTTGCGGCCATTCCTGCTGCAACTGTTTCTTGACGAATTCTATCAGCTCGCCCCGGCGGTTGCGGCGTATCTTGGCCAGCTCCGTGTCGGGAACATCATGGATTTTCTGCCAGTAGGAGGCGTCCGAAACGTCTTTGGCATAGTCTTTTCCGAAATATTTCAAGAAAAGTTCCTTCCATTCGGCATGTGCCCAGGTGTCAAGGTGCACCCCGTTGGTAACGTAGCCCACCGGCACTTCGTCGGGATAGAAACCGGGAAAGAGCGGGGCGAACATTTCCTGCGATACCCTGCCGTGGATGCGGCTCACTCCGTTCACGGCCGAAGAAAGGTTCACCGCCAGATGGCTCATCGAGAATTTATCGCCCGTATGTTCCTTGTCGATGCGGCCCAAGGCCATGAAGTCTTCCCACGAGATGCCGATACGCGAAGCCCAGGCGCCCAGATAGGTGCGCACGATATCTTCGTCAAAGGCATCGTGTCCGGCAGGAACGGGCGTGTGGGTGGTGAACAGGGAAGAACCGCGCACCAATTCCCTGGCCTGCCAGAAACCCAGGTGTTCGCTTTCCACATAGTGGCGCAGGCGTTCCAGCAATGTAAACGCTCCGTGCCCTTCGTTGCAGTGGAACACATCGGGGGCAATGTCGAGGCTCTTGAGCATACGGATACCGCCGATGCCGAGCAACATTTCCTGTTTGAAACGGTTTTCCCAGTCGCCGCCGTAGAGCTGGTGGGTGATGCACTTGTCGAAATCCGTGTTGCTGTCGATGTCGGTATCCAGCAGGTAGAGGGGAACGCGCCCCACATTCACCTGCCATATCTTGGCCGAAAGGTTGCGTCCCGGCAGCGAAACGGTAACGGTTCTCCATTTTCCGTTTTCATCCCGGACGGGAATCAGCGGCAGTTTGGAAAAAGACTGCGGGATGTAGCGGGCGTTCTGGTTGCCGTAGCCGTCGATGGTCTGTTCAAAATAGCCGTAACGGTAAAGCAGGCCGATGCCCACCATATCTACATTCTTGTCGCTGGCTTCCTTGAGGTAGTCGCCGGCCAGGATGCCCAAGCCCCCGGAATAAATCTTGAGGCTTTCGTGCAAGCCGTATTCCATGCAGAAATAGGCTACCTTGGGGCCTTGTTTGTCTTTGCCCTGCGCCATATAGGCCTCAAAACGGTCATATACCTGCTGGAGTTCGTCCAGGAAAGATTGGTCTTGCTGCAGTTGTTGCAGTTGTCCGGCGCTGAGCTTGCCGAGCAATGCCAGCGGGTTGTGTCCGCAGCTGTCCCATGCCTGCGGGTCGATGCGCTGCCAAAGGTGCTGCGCCTGCGTATCCCAGCACCACCAAAGGTTGTTGCCCAATGCCTGCAATTTTTCGAGTTTTTCGGGCAGGCTGTAGTTTACCAGAATCTTGCGCCATTGCGGTTGGTTCGAAGAAAATAACTCCAATTGCATTTGGCTGGCGGGCATGTCTTTTTCGAGTAAGGAAGAATGGCTTTCCCATTTTTGGGCGGCTTTTCCGTAGGCTTGGTCGTAATAATCCGCCAATTGCGCCCACAGGAACGAACGGGAGAGATCGTAGGCAGCCTTGCGTCTTGTTTGGGGCTGCGTGCAGGCGGCGAAATCTTTCAGGAAAGCGCAGATGTCGGTAACGGTTTCGGACGCGTTGGTGTCGTTACGTTCGATAACGGTAACGCCGTCTTGATTGGATTGCCGCATATCGCGCACCCAACGCCCGAATCCCGCCAAAGAAGTGGTGAGCGTGGGAATGCTGAAAGCGATGCTTTCCATCGGCGTATAGCCCCAAGGTTCGTAGTAGGAGGGGAACACCGAGGCATCGAAACCGATCAGCAGGTCGTAGTAGGAGAGGTTGAAAACCCCGTCTTCGCCGTCCAGGTAGCAGGGAAAGAAAATCACCTTCACCTTGTCTTCGGGGCGATTCTGCAGGCCGGATAGACGGATGCGGTTCAGAATGGGGTCGGAATCGGGTTCGTTCAGGTAATGCGTGCAGAATTGCGGCTCTGATGCCGGCCTGCCGGCGTCTATGTCAACGATAGGCTGTCCGTGCCCTGCCGGAACGCAGATAAAGGCAAAGACTTCCTTTTGAAGCCCCGCTTCGGCATTGAGCCTTGCCAAGCTGTCGATAAACAGGTCGATGCCCTTGTTCTTGAATTCGTAGCGGCCGCTGTTGATAACGAACACAGCATCGGAAGCCGGTTCCTGTCCGGTAAGGGCTTTGGCCACCTTGACCAGACGGGCACGGGCGGTTTTGCGCTTTACCTCGAATCCGGATTGTTCGGGCACAAAGTGGTCGTCGAAACCGTTGGGCGTCACCACACCCACGGGCTGGTTCAGAAAAGCCTTGCATTCGTTATGGGTTATCTCGCTTACGGCGGTAAAGCAGTCGGCATGTTTTGCGGAGAGTTTTTCGAGCGAGAATTTGGCCCTTACTCCAAAGCGTTCCGAAAGTTCCTCGGCCTTGTAGCTGTTGAGCTCGCTGTAAAGCGGAAGCCCGTTGCCGGCAATGCACCGGCCCAGTACGGTGGCGTGAGTTGTGAACACGGTGGCTATCTGAGGCTGGTTCTTCTTAAGGTAGAGAAGCCCCGAACCGGTCATCCATTCGTGAAAATGGGCAAACACCTTTTCTTGCGGAAAAACATGGTATTCGTAGAAACTTTGAATCACCTTGCCCGCGCCGTAGCCGAACAGGACGGGTTCGATATAATCCCATTGTCCGGAAATAGAGTCGAGTTGGTAATCGCGCCAGTTTTCGGCCAGAATTTCGTCTTTCTTGGAAATCAGCGAACGGTAGTCCACCATAATCGCGATAGGCTTGCCGGCGATGTTCCAGTAACCGATGCGGAAATAGATGCCCCGGCTTTCGGCGTATTTGCGCCAGTCGGCAAAGAGGTGGCGGTCTTCGATAAAGTCGCGGTTGTCCTTGTCTTTCCACACATCGGGTCCTATGGCAAAATAATTTTTCCCGAACCGTTGCTGCATGGCGGGAACCTTGGTGCTCACCACCGTATAGATTCCGCCCACCTTGTTACAAACTTCCCAACTTACCTCAAAGAGATAAGAATTCTGCCAATTTGCTGCCATGTTATTCTGTTGTGTGATTGTCTGTTTATTTTTTCCGTCCGAAATCGGCGGGCACTTCGCCCCATTTTTCGGTTTGCCATTTCAGCACGGGGTTTTTATACGTGTGTGTCTGTAGCCATTTTTCGGCTCTGGCCACCAATTCCAGCAACGGCCTGTTGCTCGCGGTGGCGGCAATCTTGGTGTTGGCTTTTTTCTTGCGTACCCAGGCCATGCCCGTTACCGAATCCGAATAGACGGGCGTGTTGGGAAATCCCTGTGCGTTGAGATAGCTGAGCGCATGCACAATCGCCAGGAACTCGCCGATATTGTTCGTGCCGTCGGGAAAAGGCCCCATCCGGAAGATAACCTTGCCGTTGTTCACCTGCACTCCCTGGTATTCCATCTTGCCCGGATTGCCGGCGCAGGCGGCATCCACCGCCAATGCGTGTTCGAAATGGGGAATCAGGTGCGCTATCTTTTGCAACCGTGCCGTCTCTTTGGCATTGTTTACGGGAGCGGCGGCTTTTGGGGCAGGAGCGGTGTTCTCCGTCGGAGGTTGGGATGCCGCTTGAGGCGCGGCTTGTGTCTGCAAAGAAGAAAAATAGCGGGCGATAAGCGTCTGGGCGGCCACATAAGGGCTGCTTTGATGCCTGAACACTTCGT
>CAMWTX010000045.1 GCA_947177315.1 uncultured Bacteroidales bacterium
TGGCGAATGTATGTCTGTTCCTCGCCTGCGACCTGTCTTCGTATGTAAGCGGACAGGTGCTGCACGTGTGTGGCGGGATGAATATGTAGTGTAAGTTGAGTGCAGAATACTCGGATTTGTTCGAAGGTTCTGTGGGAAAATTTATCTTCACACCGAATCGAGAATAAAGACGGGGATTCCGCCGAAGCGGAATACATATCGCGGCGCAGCCGCAACAAGTATTCTGCACTCAACGTTAAGTAATATGTTACTTAGCATTTTGATATCGTGTACAGTGGCGGCTCTCTATGCCATGCTCCTGTACACAAGGAACAAACGGGACGAACTCGCAAAAGGATGGCGGCTTGTATTGGCCGGCCTCCGTTTCGGGTTCGTCTTTTTTATTTGCCTCCTGTTCTTCTTTCCCTTGGTAAAGATAAAACGGGAACGCATCGAAAAACCGCGCTGTTTCTTAGTGATTGACCAGTCTTCCTCCATGCGCGGAGCCGCCGATACCGCCCTTCTGGAGCGGAACATCCGGGAACTTTCCGAAAAACTCTCCCCAAAATTCGAGCTAAAGACCGTCGGCATGGCGCAGGATGCCGTGTTGAACCCCGGTTTTTCCTTTAACGGCACCGCCACCGATTACAGCCGCGCCTTTAACCTCATCCAACAACAGAACGCCGATAACGACCTTGCCGCCGTGGTGCTTTTTTCAGACGGCAACAACAACAGCGGCCAGGAACCCGTTTCGGCATACCGCTCTCTCGCCCTGCCGCTCTACACCGTAGGACTGGGCGACACCAACCTGTATCCCGACATCTTCATAGGTCAGGTTCTCACCAATCTTTACGCCTATAAAGGCAACCGCTTTCCGGTACATATCCGTATCGGCCAGCACCGCGCCCCCCATGCCGTGGCCAAACTCTCGCTGAGAACCGCCGACGGCATGCAGGTACTGAAAGACACCGTGCTTTCCTTCAACGGCCAAAAAGAACAGAGTGTGGCCTGGAACATAGAACCCCAAGACAGCGGACTATGCCGTTACGTCTTGATGCTTGACCCTCTCCCCGACGAATACGACCGACAGAACAACCGCCGCACCTTTGCCGTGCGTGTGTTGGAGAACCGGCTAAAGATACTGCTTCTGGCACACGCCCCCCACCCCGATTTGAGCTGCCTGCGCCAAAGCCTCCAAACCCAGGAAAAATACCAAACAGAGGTGGTGTTGGCCAAAGACCTGGCCGATTTTCTCAAGAACCCGGCACGCCTGGAAGCCTACGACCTGGTGGTGTTGCACGGCTTGCCCTCCAACCGCTATCCGTTGCACGAATTCAAACCGCTCCTGGAAAAAAAGAACCTGTTCTATCTGCTATCCGCCTCCACCTCCTGGCAGCTGCTCAACGGCATGGATGCCGGAATCACGGTGCAGCCCCGGGGTGAACGCTGGAACGAAGCCCAGGCGCATTTCAACCCCGGTTTCAGCCTTTTCAACGTATCGGCTCAGGATCAGACGCTGTGGGAGAAATTCCCGCCCTTACAGACACCTTTTGCCCTGTTCTCCTCCCTGCCCGGCGGACAATCGCTCTTTACGCAAAGCATACTGCAGGTGCCCACCGCCGACCCCTTGCTGTGGATAAGCCCTCCCGGAAACCAAAGAACCGCCGTTTGCTGCGGCACACAGCTCTGGAAATGGCGGCTGGCCAATTTTCAGGAAAAAGACAACACCGAATCTTTTGACCTGCTGATCGACAAATGCCTGCAACTGCTCTGCCAGGCCAAGCCCGAAAGCAACCTCAACGTGCATTGCCCCGCCACATGGCGCACTACCGAAAGGCTTACGGTAAAAGCCTACCTGTACAACGCCTCTTTCGAGAAAGTGGAGAACGCACCCGTGCATTTTACCCTGAACCGCAAGGATGCCGAATATGCCTTTGATTTCGTGCCCGAAAACGACCACTACACCTTGGATGCCGGCTTTCTTCCCGAAGGAGAATACCGTTATTCGGCGCAAGCCACGGTGGGCGATGAAACCTACCATACGCAGGGCTATCTCTCGGTGTCCGACCCGCAGCTGGAAAACCCCAGGCAGCCTGCCGACCATGCCCTGCTCCGCAATCTGGCACTCACCTACCAAGGCGAATTCTTCCAGGCCGGAAAAACCGCCCAAGAAAACGCAACGGCATGGAAAGACCTGGCGCAGGCACTGCTGCAACGCCAAGACCTCAAACCGCAAATCCGAACCGAAGAAACCTATCTCTCTCCGCTCAACCGAACATGGATATTGATGGTCTTGCTGGCATTCCTCGGCTTTGAATATTTTGCCCGCAAACGCTTCGGGAACCTGTAACTCAGCCATAATACCCATCGTAAGAAAAAAGCCTGCCGCATGGCAGGCTTTTTTCTTATGATGGAACCGAGCGGCATACCGTTTTACCGAAGGTTATCCAAATCCTGGTAAAATTCGGGAACTTCGCCCAGATAACGGTTCTGCACCTTCATGCCCGGAGCCAGCAATATCTTGGTGGGATAGCCGCTCACGCCGTACATCAGGGCCACATCGGCATCGTCCGTGCCGTTCATGAGGTTCACCCACGAGATATTTTCTTTCTGAACAAAAGCCTTTACCTTTTCGATATGGTCGCGGCAGGCAATGCTGATAAACGTTACCTTGCCTTTATGCTTGGCGTAATATTCCTTCATCTGCGGCACGCCCTTCACACACCACGGGCACCAGGTTCCCCAAAAATCGAGCACCACGTAACGCTTGGAAAAATCGCTCAGGGAAACTGCCTTGCCGTTCAGGTCGTAGAGCGTAAAATCAGGAGCGGAGGCACCGGGGGCAAGCCTTTCTTCGTTCTGCCGCACCAGACGCATGTGTTCGGCATTGCGGCGAAGTTGCTCTATCCGTTCTTCCAACGCGCCTTTCACCACAGAACTGTCTAAAACAGGCAGGTAATGGAGAAAAGTATCGCGGTCGGGATGCTTCAACAGCAGGAAAGCCGAAAGCAACTGACCGGTATTGGCCTTGATATAGTGCAGGGCGGCTTCCGCCTTTCGGATATTGGCCTTGCCGTAGGCTTCATACAGGCTGTCGATAAAGGCCTCGTCGGCATTTTCCACGCCGTTTTCCATGGCCTTTACGATTTGGTCGTACAGCACGCCCAACTGCACGTATTCGGCGCGCATCCGGTTGCGCAAATCGCTCTGCGCCTTCAAGGCCTTGGAACCGAGCAGGTCATATTTCAAAAAGCCTTCTTCGTAGTTGGCCTTTACGCAGGCTTTTTCGCCCGGCTGCAACAGAAAATTGATGCGGCAGGCTTCCGAAGCGGCAGGTTTGCGCCGGCCGTATGCCTTGCGGTCCTTGCCCAATTCAAGCGTTACTTCGGTAGGCTCGGTAACTTCCATATCCAGCACCATTTTTCCATTCTGCAGGGCAATGGTGTCGGTAAACACGCTGTCGGTTTCGGTAAGCGGCACCAGGGTAACGTAAACATCATCCTGCACATCGCCGGCAAATTCAACAACCAAAAGTTCCTGCTGCGGAGCGGAGCAGGCTGCCAAAGCCGCCGCGCCGAGCGGACACAAAAGACGCATTAATTTTTTCATGTCTATCGGGTTTTATGCAATATTTCCAATGCTTGGGTAAAATCGTCGTCGCGCTGCAGATAGGTGGGATAAAATCCCAAATCATCGTACAAGTCGCGTCCAATGAGAGATTTGAGCGTGAGCCGGATATTGTCGCCGTATTTTTCGATGCTCGCCTCATGACGCGGCAATCCCTTTTGTTCAGCATAACGCAACAGGTCTTCAAACAGGGCGTCGCTCACTTCAAAACCTTGGGTAAAGGCTTCGGCGGAGGGATATTCGGCCTTGAGCCGCGATCTGTTCTTATTGGTGTAGTCGAACGAGAAACCATAGGTATGGCCGCCGTTGGAAAGGCGGTTGAGATAAACGAACAAGCTGTCGGTCTTGTAGGGCATCACCACATCGGGTTCGATGCCGCCACCTCCATAGACCACCCTGCCGCCCCGCGTATGGTATTTTTCCGTGTCGGTGCGCGAAAGGCGGTCGGTGCCGGTCATTTCCCCGTTCAGATAGCGGCGCAGCATATCTTCTTCGTAGTCTTTGTAGCCGCCGGCATACGACTTTTGGATGCAACGCCCCGAAGGCGTGTAATAACGCGCCACCGTGAGCCGCAAGGCGCTGCCGTCGCGCATATCCATCTGTTCCTGCACCAGGCCTTTGCCAAAAGAACGCCGCCCCACGATGGTTCCGCGGTCGTTGTCCTGTATCGCCCCGGCAAAAATCTCGCTGGCGGATGCCGACCATTCGTCGATCAGCACCACCAGTTCCATATTGCGGTATCGCCCCCTGCCCGTGGCGCTTATTTCCTGCCGCTGGCGGTTTCTACCCTCGGTATAGACGATAGGCATGCTCGCATCGAGAAACATATCCGCCATTTCGAGGCAGGCGGTCAAAAGCCCGCCACCGTTGGAACGCAGGTCGATAATGAGCTTTTTAACCCCTGCCGAAGAGAGGTCTTTCATAGCCTTCCTGAACTCATCGGCGGTAGTGGCGGAAAATTTGCTCACCTTGATGTAACCGATGCCGGGTTCCACCACAAAATGCACGTCCACACTGTAGGTGGGAATCACATCGCGTTTTACCTCCACCCAAACCAATTCCTCGGTCTGCGCGCGCTGCAAGCCCAAGCGCACCTTGGTTCCCTTGGGACCCTTGAGGCGTTTTATCACCTCGTCGGTATTCATCTTCTTGCCCGAAACGGTATCGGAACCCGCCACAATGATGCGGTCGCCGGGCAGAACACCCACTTTTTCCGACGGGCCGCCGCTGATGGGCATGATTACGGTAACGGTATCGTCTATCATGCGGAACTGCACGCCGATGCCTTGAAAATTGCCCTGCAAATCTTCTTCCGCCTTTTCAAACTCCTGCGGCGGCAGATACACCGAATGGGGGTCGAGGCTGTGCAAGATGGCTTCGAGGCCTGCCGAAACAAGTTTGTCGTTGTTTACGGTATCCACATAGTTTTCGTCGATCAGGCGCATCACCGCGTCTATCTTCGAGCCCTGCACATAATTGACCACCGGCCTTATCTTGGCCATACGCCACTGCATCATGATGGCACCCGCCAGCAACCCCAGGCAGAACACAAGGATAACCGCCAGCCAGGAATAGAAAGGATTTTTTTCTGAGTTCATAGGACTATAAAAGTACAAAAAAAGAGCGGTTCGAAAATCGAACCGCTCTTTTCGGATACTTCGACACGGTTATTCGCCTTGCAGTTCTTCGATTTTTTCACGCAACGCCTTGGCTTCTTCGGTCTTGCCGAGCTGTACGTAAACGTCGCGCAAGGTCATCATCACCTTCAGGTTGTTGGGCTGTTTTTCGATTACCTGTTGCAGATAAGGCAAGGCTTCGTTCAACGACTTGTTGGCTTCCGCACGCAAACGGTCGTATTCGGCGGTGGCTTCCAAAGGCAGGGCGTTGGCTTCGTCGTTGAGACGGATGCCCTGGTTCACATAGAACGCACCCAGGTCGAAAATGGCATCCATGTAGTCGGGATTGAGTTCAAGCGCTTTCTTGTAGGCGGCTTCGGCCTTGTCGTATTGCTTGTCGTTTTCGTAAGCGATACCGATAAAGAGTTGGAAAGAAGCGTCATCACCCCATTTTTCGAGCGCGGCGTTCAACACTTCGCTGGCCCTTTCATTCATGCCGATACGCAGAAATACCGAAGAAGCGGAGGTATAGACCGTCTTGTCTTCGGGAAAACGCGCGATGGCTTCTTCCATGGCGGCTACCGCTTCGTCTTTCTTACCGCCCTGAAAATAGGATTCGGCTTCAATCGCGTAGATATTGGGCGTGGCAATCGAGCTGGCGATAACGATTTTGGCATAATCGACAGCCTTGTCGTATTGGCCGGCGTTAAAGGCGCACAAAGAAACGTTGAACGCGGCGCTGGTGTCGTATTCGCTTTCGAGCTGCGAAACTTCCAGCGAGGTTTCAAACGAGTTCACCGCCTGTTCGTAGGCGGCCTGCTCGTATTGGTTGGCGCCACGGTCGTAGAAAACGCCCGACAGGTCGCGGATGTTCTGACGGAGCATAATCAAGGTCTTGTCCGAAGGGTCGATGCGCAGGGCGCGTTCGAACGATTCTTTCGACAATTCGGCGGCATTGGGGTAATCGCGCGCCAAGAGCGGGTTGTTGGCGATAGAAAGGTAAATCTTTCCACGCAGCATCCAGGCGTCTAACGAATTGACGGTTTCGGGGTTCTGCACCGCCGCGTCGATGGTGCCGGCGGCATCGCTCCATTTCTGTTGCGAATAATATTTTTTGGCCGTCTTGACCGCCTTTTCCTGGGCAAAGCAGAGCCCTACGGCAAAAAAGGCTATCACACAAACTAAAATCTTATTTTTCATGTCCCTTGTTTTTTAAAGGTTATTATTTGTTTTATCGGTTTATTCCTCGGTCTGTTCAGGGGTTTCCGAACCTTCCATGCCTTCGCCTTCCG
The DNA here is from genome assembly GCA_947177315.1 of uncultured Bacteroidales bacterium. GTDB lineage: Bacteria > Bacteroidota > Bacteroidia > Bacteroidales > P3 > Pullibacteroides. Next base: position 6,515 of record CAMWTX010000045.1, read on the forward strand.
GTTCTTCATCTTCGTCCATGGCCACCTTAGCCACCGAAGCGATGGAGTCTTTGCCCTTGAGCTCGATAAGCTTCACGCCCTGGGTGGCGCGACCCACCACGCGGAGGTCTTTCACCGCCATGCGCAGGATGATGCCCGACTTGTTGATAATCATCAAATCGTCCATATCGGTAACGTCCTTGATGGCGATCAAAGCCCCGGTCTTGTCGGTGATGTTGATGGTCTTCACACCCTTTCCGCCACGGTTGGTTTCGCGGTAGTCTTCCAAGGCGGAACGTTTTCCGAAGCCCTTTTCGGAAACCACCAGCACATCGCTGTTCTGAGTCGGGTCAATACAGATCATGCCCACCACTTCGTCTTTTTCATCGGCCAGGCTGATACCGCGAACCCCCGACGCACCACGTCCCATAGGGCGCACCTTGTTTTCGGGGAAACGGATCGCCTTGCCCGAACGCAAAGCCATCATGATCACCGAAGAGTCGTTGGTAAGCTTGGCTTCGAGCAACTGGTCGCCTTCGCGCACCGTAACGGCGATGATACCGTTCTGACGGGGGCGGGAGTAGGCTTCCAAAGAAGTCTTCTTGATGATACCCTTCTTGGTGCAGAGCACGATGTAGTTGTTGTTGATATACTCTTCGTCCTTGAGGGTCTTTACGTTGATGTAGGCCTTTACCTTGTCGTCCGAAGCGATGTTCATCAGGTTCTGCAAGGCACGGCCTTTCGACTGGCGCGAACCTTCGGGAATATCGAACACGCGCATCCAGAAACACTTGCCCTGCTCGGTAAAGAAGAGCATGTAGTTGTGCATGGAGGCCACAAAAAGGTGTTCCACAAAGTCTTCGGTACGCACGTCGGAACCCTTCATGCCCTTTCCGCCACGGTTCTGACGGCGGTATTCCGCCAGACGGGTACGCTTGATGTAACCCATGTGCGAAATGGTGATCACCATGTCTTCGTCGGGAATCGTGTCTTCGATATTGAAATCCGCCGATTCATACACGATGCGCGTGCGGCGTTCGTCGCCGTATTTGGCCTTGATCTCAAGAATCTCTTCCTTGACTAAGGCCATACGCTTGTCTTTGTTGGCGAGCAATTCGTGGCATTCGGCGATAAAACGTTGCTTTTCGTCGTATTCGTTCTGCAGTTTCTCGCGTTCCAAACCGGTCAGCTGCCCCAGGCGCATTTCCACAATGGCCTTGGCCTGCACTTCCGAAAACTCAAACTGGCTCATCAAGCCTTGCTTGGCCTCGTCGATTGTTTTGGAAGAACGTATCAGATTGATGATTTCGTCCAAGTGATCCAAGGCCTTGAGCAAACCCGCCAAAATATGGGCCCGGGCTTCGGCTTCGGCCAAACGGAACTTGGTTCTGCGCACCACCACTTCGTGGCGGTGTTCCACAAAATTAGAAATCAAATCCTTGAGATTCAACAAGCAAGGTTTGCCATGCACCAGCGCGATGTTGTTGACGCTGAAAGAGGTCTGCAAGGCAGACTGCTGGTAGAGTTTGTTGAGCACCACGTTGGGAACGGCGTCATGGCGGAGGTCGAACACGATACGTACGTCGCGTTTGGATTCATCGCGGATATCCACAATGCCGTCAATGCGCTTGTCGGTTACCAGACTGGCAATCTTCTGAATCATCTCCGACTTGTTCACCATATAGGGAATGGAGCGGATGATAATCTGGTTGCGGCCGCTGTCGGTGGTTTCTATCTCGGCTTCCCCGCGAATCACGATGCGGCCCGTACCGGTCATGAACGCGTCGCGCACGCCGTCGTAGCCGTAAATCACGCCGCCCGTGGGAAAATCAGGCGCCTTGACGTACTGCATCAGTTCCTCAACGGTAATGTCGTTGTTGTCGATATAGGCGGCAATGCCGTCGCAGACCTCGCTCATATTGTGCGGCGCCATATTGGTGGCCATCCCCACGGCGATACCCGACGAACCGTTTACCAACAGATGGGGAATGCGGGCGGGCAACACCACCGGTTCCTTTTCCAACTCATCGAAGTTGGGCTGCATATCCACCGTATCTTCGTCTATGTCTTCGAGCATGGCTTCGGCCAGCTTGCGCATCTTGGCTTCGGTATAACGCATGGCCGCCGGCGGGTCATTGTCGATGGATCCGAAGTTACCCTGGCCATCGACCAAAGGATAACGCATCGACCAATCCTGCGCCATACGCACCAAGGCTCCGTAAATGGAACTGTCGCCGTGGGGGTGGTACTTACCGAGCACTTCCCCCACCACCCTGGCAGACTTCTTGTAGCCGCCCGTGGAGGTTACCCCGGCTCTGCTCATGGCATAGAGGATACGCCGGTGAACCGGCTTCATACCGTCGCGCACATCGGGCAAGGCGCGCGCCACGATAACCGACATAGAGTAGTCGATATAGGCCGACTGCATCTGCTTTTCGATCTCAACCGGCACGATCCTTCCCTGTCCTTCTGTCTCTTCCTTTTCTTCCATTTTCTCTTATCTTTCTATAAATGTGCTACTTCTATATTTGCAACAAACTACGAAATTACAAAATCCAACGAGAATTAACAAGCGATCCAAAGTTAAGTTTTCTATAGTCTAAGATGGCGATTAAAAAGTACGACAGGACTATGAAGTTCTATTTTCTTCTTCCATTTTGAGTTTATTTGGCCAATTCCGACTGATTTTTAATCAATTCATAATTTTTCCGTGGTGGCCCGTTCTTTCGTTGTCCCCGGGCTATACATTTGTTTGTTCCGCTGACGGGCGAGTGAACTGCCGAAATTATAGACAAACGAAACGTCCACACGCCGGAACCACCGTGTTGTCAAAGCGCTATATTCAACCCCCTCTATCATCGAAACCTTTTCGATTTTCCTGTTCAATAGAATGTAGGGAACGGAGATTTTCAACCTGCAACATTTCCCGAAGTCTTTCTGCACCGCTACACCCAAGGAATAAAACTGAGAGGTCTTATAAAATAAGTCTTTGTAGGGTGCTGTGTAGAAGGCGTTTATCACTATCTTCCACTTCAAGGGAAGATACAGGCCTAAGGCGGCGCTTCCGTCAAAACCCCACATATCCGATTTTCCATAATGCCCGTCTTGATAGAAACGATAGAAAACCTCTCCGTAAAAGGCGAAGCGCAACCAGTCTTTCACCATCCAAAATGTGGTTTTCCCCCACAATTTCGTTGTCTGCTTGTGTTGAATTTCGGAAAATGTTGAGATGAGATTTTCCCCCTCCCAACGATAGAATGCGGAGGGTGAATTTTGGCTCCACACATAAGAAACACCTACCGAATGAGAATTTCCGAGCATCTGTGTCAGATAAACTTTATTCTGATACTCGGGGGCAACACCTCCCCCTGTGTAAAAAATATGTTCCCCCTCCGTATAGACAAAAGGCGTGTAGTTGTTCATCGTGGGACGGAACACGCTGCGAAGATAGCCTCCATTGAGACTGAACCCCGATTTGGGGAAATTATACCCGATGTCGAGAGATGGGAAATAGTCGTGATAGCCGTCTTTATCCAATACCGCCCATTCGTAACGAAATCCTGCGGTTATATCCAAACAATCCCAAAACTCCCCGAAAAACTCCGTATACCCCCCCGCTATCGATTCTTTATAGTCAAAAGGTTGATTTTTGATAAGCCCCTGAT
>CAMWTX010000046.1 GCA_947177315.1 uncultured Bacteroidales bacterium
TGTTCTCGCCCTCTTTTACAGGAACAATAATCATACTAAATACCTTTTCCTTTCTAAAAAGTGGTTAATAAATTGTTTTACCCTGCGCGGCTCCCACCGCACAAGGGTTGCAAAGGTAGATTTTTTTTGCCAATTTAAAAAATTTGGGTACTTTTGCCACTCTTTTGGAGAAACGGTCTCATGGCCGAGTGGCTAGGCAACGGTCTGCAAAACCGTGTACAGCAGTTCGAATCTGCTTGAGACCTCGAAAGGAAGCGTTGATGGATTCAACGCTTTTTTTGTACGCATTTGTTTCACTCAAAAATCAAGTATCATGGATTTGTTCGAACAGGTAAACAACGACATCAAGGCCGCCATGCTGGCGCACGAAACGGTAAGGCTGGCCGCCCTCCGAGGCGTAAAGAAAGAGTTTCTGGAAGCCAAGACCTCCAAGAACGCCAACGGCGAGCTGACGGATGAAACCGCCGTGAAGATACTGCAGAAAATGGTGAAACAGCGCAAGGAATCCGCCGCCATCTTTACCGAACAGAACCGCGCGGACCTGGCGGAAAACGAACTGGCGGAAGCCGGCTTTATCGAAGCCTACCTGCCCAAGCAGCTCACGCCCGAAGAAATAGAGGCGGAAGTAAGGAAAATCATGGAACAGACCGGCGCTTCCTCGATGAAGGACATGGGCAAGGTAATGGGCGCGGCATCCAAGGCGCTGGCAGGGAAAGCCGACGGCAAGGTGATTTCGGATATCGTGAAGAAACTGCTCGCTTAATCCGCTCCCGGCATGAACTCTCCGCTTCTTTCCCGAACGGTGCGCGTGGGCAACCTCTTCATGGGGGGAAACCATCCCGTGGTGATTCAGTCGATGACCAACACCGACACCCTCCACACCGAAGCCACCGTGGAACAAAGCCAACGGCTGTTCGACCTCGGCTGCCGGCTGGTGCGCATCACCGCCCCCGGCCTCAAGGAAGCGCACAATCTGGAGAACATCAAGAGCCGCCTTGTGCAGAAAGGCTACACCGACCCGCTCTGCGCCGACATACATTTTTTGCCGGAAGCGGCTTCGGTGGCGGCGCAAATCGTGGAGAAGGTACGCATCAATCCGGGCAACTACTGCGACCGTAAAACGGGGAAAACCGAATTCTCTCCCGCCGAACAGCAAGCCGAACGCCAACGTATCGGCCAACGCATCGCCCCTCTTCTGGAAATCTGCCGGCAGCACGGCACGGCCATCCGCATCGGCGTGAACCAAGGTTCGCTTTCGGAACGCATGGTGAGCCTATACGGCAACACGCCGCTGGCCATGGTGGAAAGCGCGCTGGAATTTACCGGCATCTGCCATGATTTAGGCTTTGACCAAATCGTGGTCTCGATGAAATCGAGCCGCGTGGAGGTAATGAATCAGGCGGTGCGGCTCTTTGCCAAAAGAATGGCGCAGAACGGCCTGATATATCCCCTGCACTTAGGCGTTACCGAAGCCGGAAACGGCCAAGACGCCCGTCTGCTGTCGGCCATCGGTATCGGCGGCCTGCTTGCCGACGGCATCGGAAACACGATACGGGTCTCGCTTACCGAAGATCCCGAAAACGAAGTTCCCGTGGCAAGGCGCATCGTGGATGCCGCCCGAGAACTGCAGAAACTGCCGCCGTCCGATTGGGAACAGAAACATCTGAAGATAGAAGGATGCCCGCTTTCGGAAGAACAGAAAACAACCGCCGCCATCCGTTTGGGAAAACTCATGCTGCAAGGCCAAAAAGAGGGCTTCCGTATCGAAACGCAAGACCCCGCGGAGGGCGAACGGCTGCTAAACGACCTGTTGCAGGCCTCAGGTCTGAAATTTCATAAAACACGCTTCATCGCCTGCCCTTCCTGCGGCAGAACCAAGTACGACATTCAGAAAGCCTTGGCGCAGGTAAAGGAAATGTTTCCCGACTATCCCGACCTCACCATCGCCGTTATGGGCTGCGTGGTGAACGGCCCGGGCGAAATGGCGGGCGCGGACTTCGGCTATATCGGTTGCGGAAACGGCAAAGTGAACCTTTACCGCAAAGGCATCGACGTTAAACGCAACGTGCCCGAAGCGGAAGCCTTGAAAGAACTTAAAAAACTCATTTCGGAATCCTTGGCGGAATCATCCTTAGAATAATCCGCTTTTCTGCAGACGTTCCAGTTCGGGATAATCCGTCCAGTCGAAATGGAAGGGCGTAAGGGTGATGTAACCTTCGTCGAGGTAAAACAGATCGTGGTCCGTTCCGGCATCCTTGTTGATGAAATCGCCCATAAGCCAATAGTATTTGCGGCGCGCCGGGTCGGTGCGTTCCACGGCGTCTTCATCCCAAAAAGCCTTGGCCTGCCGGCATACCTTGATGCCTTTGAGATCCGCCCGGTCGGGGCAGTTCACGTTCCAGCAGATATTCTTCTGACCCGATTGGATGCAGGCCGCCATGATTTTTTCCACATAGGGCAGAAAGGGCGAAAAATCGGCCCTGAGCGAGTGGTCGGTAAGCGAGAACGCCACGGAGGGAACGCCGGTAAGGGCGGCTTCCATCATGCCCGCCACCGTGCCCGAATAAACGGCATTGGAGGAAGCGTTGCTGCCGTGGTTGATGCCCGAAAAGATATAATCGGGCAACTGGCCGCCATACACCACCTTGATGGCCAGCTTCACACAATCGGCAGGCGTTCCGCTGCAGCTGAAATAGCGGATGTTGCCTTCCTGCCCCGCTTCGTTGAGCCGGAGCGGCTGCACCAAGGTTACCGCATGCGACTGCCCCGAGCGCGGGCTGTCGGGAGCAACCACCACCACTTCGCCGAACTTGGCGGCGATGGCTGCCAAATGTTTTATGCCGGGGGCGAAAATCCCGTCGTCGTTGACCACTAAAATTCTCATCATTGTCAGTTTTAAAGACGTGAAGATAGTGCAAATTGCCCACAGAGAAAAATCCCGTCTTTCTGTCAAACCAAAAAACAGAAAGCAATATTGTCTGGAAACAAGGATTCAAGGCTCATACTTTATCCTCAATTTATCAAGCACGGATTTAAAGTTATCCTGCGCCGTCAGACAGGTGTCCAACAGATAGCCTTTTACCTTTGGCCAATGCTGCAAGCCGCGGTAGTAGAACATCTTCAGGGCATCCGTGATAATGAAAGGCACATAGCCGTAGCGGAGACATTCACGGAACATAATCAAACGCCCCACACGTCCGTTGCCGTCCTGAAACGGGTGGATACGTTCAAAACGGTAATGAAAGTCGATGATGTCCTCAAAGGAAGGCCGCTTCTTGGCGTTATAAGCCTTCAACAACGCTTTCATTTCCCGATGCACGTCTTCCGGACTTACCGTATCGTTGCCTCCCACCTCATTCGGCAATTTCTTGTAGTCTCCCACTTTGAACCAATCCTTGCGCTCGTCCGAAGTGCCGGATTTCAATATCCGGTGCAGTTGCTTGATATAGGCTTCGGTGAGAGGCTTTTCCGTATCGGCAAGGATATGGTCGATGGCGCGGAAATGATTGGTGGTTTCGATAATATCATCCACATTGACCGCTTCCGCCTCGATACCGATGGTGTTCGTTTCAAAAATATAGCGTGTCTGATCGTGGGTAAGGCGGCTGCCTTCGATATGGTTGGAGTTGTAGGTAAGGTCTATCTGAACGCGATGGTATATCCCGCCTTTTATCTTCCCCTCCTTTTGTTCCCGCAACACTTTGAGCAAGGGCGATTCCGGGCGTTTTTTCCTACGTTCCGGCAACCCGGCATCGGCAGGGATATTCCAAGTCTTGCCCACAAGATAGGCCCCCTCGATTTTACCCTGTGCACAATAATTGCGGGCCGTGCGCACCGCAACACCATGCATCTCCGCCCATTCTGTCACTGAAATGAACTCCATCTATCGGCAAGTTTTTCGCGTGATTTATTAGGTAAAAGTACAAAAACTTGCCGATATCGGCAAGCTTTTGTACTCAAAAGCCGCCGAAACATCCTCCATGCCGCTGTGTGTTTCCCGTATTTCGATTACCTTTGCAGAATGCCGTCTCCGGGTGGGAGCGGCCTTAGGTTTGAACCTTAAAACAACAAGAACAAAATGAGCAGAGTTTTGATTATCGGCGCCGGCGGCGTGGCTACGGTGGTGGCGCACAAAGTGGCGGCGCATCCCGAAGTGTTTTCGGATGTCCTGCTGGCATCCCGCACCCAATCCAAATGCGACAACATCATTAAATCGTTGGAAAGCCGCGGCTTGAAAAAAGCGCAATGGCAGACCGCGCGGGTGGATGCCGACAACGTGCCCGAACTGACCGCCCTGATGGAAAAATTCAAGCCCGAACTGGTCATCAACGTGGCGCTTCCCTACCAAGACCTGCATATCATGGACGCTTGCCTGGCCGCAGGCGTAAACTATATGGACACCGCCAACTACGAACCCCTGGACGAAGCCAAGTACCAATACAGCTGGCAGTGGGCCTACCACGACCGTTTTAAGGAAGCCGGCCTGACGGCCATTCTCGGCTGCGGCTTCGACCCCGGTGTAACGAGCATCTTTACCGCCTACGCCGCCAAACACCACTTCGACGAAATCCAATACCTCGATATCGTCGATTGCAATGCCGGCAACCACGGCAAGGCGTTCGCCACCAACTTCAACCCCGAAATCAATATCCGCGAGATTACCCAACGCGGCAAATACTGGGAAAACGGCGACTGGCACGAAACCGACCCCCTGAGCGTGCATAAAGCCCTCAACTATCCGCGCGTGGGCGCCAAGGAATCGTACCTGATGTACCACGAAGAACTCGAATCGCTTGTAAAACATTATCCCACGCTCAAACGCGCCCGCTTCTGGATGACTTTCGGGCAGGAATACCTCACCCACCTGCGCGTGATTCAGAATATCGGCATGGACCGCATCGACCCCATCGAATACGAAGGCCACCAGATTGTGCCCATCCAGTTCCTCAAGGCCGTGCTGCCCAACCCCGGCGATCTGGGCGCCAACTACACGGGCTGGACTTCCATCGGCTGCCGTATCCGCGGTATCAAGGACGGCAAGGAAAAGACCTATTATATCTTTAACAACTGCAGCCACGAAGTGGCCTACAAGGAAACCGGCACGCAAGGGGTAAGCTACACCACCGGCGTTCCTGCCACCGTGGGTGCCATGATGCACCTCAAAGGGCTCTGGAAACAACCCGGGGTCTTCAACGTGGAACAGTTCGACCCCGATCCCTTCCTCAAGGAACTCGGCCCCGAAGGCCTGCCGTGGGAAGAAATCATCAATGGCGATCTGGAACTATAATAAGGTTGGGAATTGTAAAAAAGGGCGCTTGCAAGCGCCCTTTTTTTTTAAGCATCTTATGAGTTGATGATTTTATTTAGTTCTTTATATACAACTGACAATGTATGGATAATCCCGTTCAAATCGTCATGTTTATATTGTCCGACAGGAATGAATATACGCTTTTCATGCTTCGGCTTTTCTTTATTAGGGAAAATCTCTTTTATAGCCTGTTTATATTGACCAAAGTCGGGTTCGTCCCATGTTGCAACATAAATGTGAAAGTCGCCAAGTGGATTATCAGAAGTCTCGTCCTCAAAAACGCACTCAATGCCAATACGAGGCGCATCTTCTTTAATGTATGTGCCTAAGACAAGATCGTGATAAATCCACCATTTTTTTGTTCCCGTTTTTTTACAAATACCTAATTTATATTTTTTAATCCACTCATTACGATCTTCGTTAATTGCTTTCTTGAATTCATCGTAATAGTAATGAGCGAGCGTGTCAATGGTTTTCTTGTTTTCGTAAAAAAATTCTTTTCGTTTCTCTTTGCCAATGGCTTTGAGAAAGTCTAGAAGGAAAGTAAGAAATGCCTGATTGGTATGGGCGGCAACTGTTGAAAGGATTTGTTTGTACTTGGTTATATCTTCCATAAGGCATGATTATTAAGTAAAAAAAATGCCCGCGAGAATTCGCGGGCATTTTTATAGCGGCAGCCGCAACTGCACAACTCCTTTGTTTAGCGGATAACCACTTTCTTAACGGCCATCTGTCCGTTGGCGCGTACACGTACAAAGTAGATGCCGCTGTTGTCCAGACGTACCTGAACGTTGCCTTCGGCCACTACCAGACGTTTTACCAGCACGCCGGCCGCGTTGAAGATTTCAACATTGGCATTGGCGGGGGCAACTACGTTGAACTCGCCGTCCGTCGGGTTCGGATAGATGCTTACACCGGCCAGTTCCTTGCCTTCCACAGCCGTGGAGTCGCCTCCCTGCTGTTGTTCCTTCACCTTGTATTCGGCGATGGTCCAGTTGAGAATCCAGTTCCCTTCTTCATCCATGCCGCTGATATAACCGGCCTTCAGTACCGGAGCGGCTTTGGTGATGACCGGATATCCGATCGTTTCATCTTCCGGGTCGGGTTCGCCGTAATACTTCGCCAGTTCGGTCAACATCTCGTCGTCGCTGCAGGTGTCGGCCGCTTCTTTGCTGGCGAACATCGCGAACATGATGTATTCGTCTTCAGCAAGTTCTCTCGAGGTCGTGATCGTTACCTTCGTGCTGTCGGCCACTTCGGCGCCGCTGGCCGGGTTGAACGTCAGAACGAGGGCCGGCAGGGATTCCACCGTGTAGGTCGCGTAGAAGAACGTTCCCGATACGGCTTCCGCTCCCTGGTGGGCGTAGGCGGCCTTGATCGTGTTGTTCTTCTTGCTCAGTACCGGCTGCATTTCCCCGCTGTACAATTCCGCTTCTTCCTGGTTCCATTCGGCGGCCTTCGCGGCTTCTTCCGATTCGAACATCATATAGAAGATATCCACGTCGTTGTCTGCCGTGATCGTTACTTTTCTGCCTTCCGTCACCGTGGTTCCGCTGGCCGGGTTGAACGTCAGCTCGGTCCTGAACTTGTAGTTCGCCGTTGCGATGTCCGATCCGGAAACGGTGGCGGCGGGACCGCGACCGTTCATCTGATACGCGATGGCTTTTACCGTCGTGTTCTTCGCGATCTTGATCGTGTCGCCTTCCCAGTATTCGAAGATCACCGTTTCCGCCAGTTCACTGTTGTTGCTCAAGCGGCCGGCGAGCGGTTCCGATCCGTCCAGCGTGTAATATACCGTCGTGTTGGCTCCTTCGGGGGCTTCGGGCATGTTGATCGCCACCTTGATCGTGTCGCTGTATTCAACGGCGTCGCTCACGCTGAACGTCGGCGCTTCGATCGAATTTACCGTTACGCGGTGCGATTCCACCGCCACTTCCAGGATCACTTCGGCGTCCGCATCCAGCATCACGTACGCTTTGGCCTTCACCGTCGTGTCCTGCGTCAGTTCGCAGAAAGCCATTTCCAGATGGTCTTCCTGCTGGATCTGGGCCGTATATTTGATCGTGTCGCCGCTCTGGGCGTAGTAGCCTTCCATCGTGGGTTCGGTCGTGCCGTCCAAGGTGTAGTAAACCATGAAGTCCTTGTCCATGATTTCATCGTAGTTGTCGCTGTAAACCGTAAAGTACAGCGGGTAGTTCTTGCCCGTGAACGCTTTGAAGCTCAGGTAGGCGTCGATGTTGTCCACCATCGTGTACCTGGCTTCCACCGTGTCTGACGACTTTTCTCCCTTGAGCGCGAAGGCCTTCACCGTTACGTTCAATGCATCGCCCGCCTGACCGAGGCTGATCAGCGTCGAGTCGTATTTCACGAACGTCAGCTCCCCGTCCGCGGATTTCTTGAATCCGCCAGCTTCTTCGGTTTCTTCCACGATCACCGCATAGTACAGCTCGATGCTGTCGTAGCTGTCCAATACAAGACGCACTTTGTCCGTCTTTTTCGCATAGCGCGATTCTCCGTAGGAGTCCGTCATGAACTTGGGCGCCGACAGCTTGTTCGGGTCAACCGGCGTTTCTCCGGCCTTGATCGTATAGGCGGCGTAGAAGTCTGCGTTCACAGTTTCATCGGCGCCTTCTTCGGCATACCTTACCCTCAGTACCGGCTTGCCGGCTTCCACCGTGGGCTTGCCGTCCGAATAGTATTCGGCGCCTTCATCGTCCCATTCCGCATCTTCGGCTTCCTGCATGCTGGCATACCAGCGGTAGAGCATGTCGGCCACAGTGCTGGAGGCGGTAAGCGTGATTTCGTCGCCTACTTCAACTTCCGCACCGTTGGCGGGGTCAAAGGCTATCGTAACGGGAGTCTTGATAGTGAACTCGGCCGTAGCCACGGCGGATACCAAGTCGTCGCCGTCTGTTACGGTCTGAACACCGATGGCCTTGAGCGTCATGGCCGCATTAACGATAATCGGATTTTCGGAGCTGTATTCGGTGCTGGCGGCGGTAGGAGTGCTGCCGTCGGTCGTATAATAAAATTTGTCCACCGTCGAACCCGAAGCAGCGGCGATGGTTACTTCCGTTCCTGCCACCACGGCACCACCGTTAGGCGTGATTACCGGGGCGGGAATGGCCGCGGCAGCCACCGTGTAGGCGACGGTAACCATATCGGAGCCAAACCAATCACGCATTTCACTCATACCGCTAGCCGTATAAGCAATCACATTGACAGTTACATCTTCCGTAATTTCAATACCGTCTTCGTCATCATAGGTATAGACATCATCATCTCCAGTCATCATTCTATCAAAAGAGGGAACGGTACCGTTCATGGTATAGAGAATCAGGGCATAATCATCAGCATCTTCAATCTTTACAACGGTACCGCTTTCCACTTCTCCCGCGGCTTCGGTCAGTGTAGGATTAGCTACCGTGGTAGCGGTCAAGCTGTAGGTTTCAACATCAGAACCAACCGGTTCATCTGCTCCTTCCATCATCGCATACGCTATGACCTTGAGGGTCGTGCTGTTGCCTGTAAGCATAATCTTCGGGAAAGGATCACCCTCAGGATCACCGGTAACATAGTAGATAGGACCATTGCCATCCCAATCATCATCTTCCACCTGTGCATAATAGGCATCCATGCTCGGCTCGGTCGTGCCGTCAATCGTGTAAAATACCATGGATTCCTCAGCAGGTTCACCATCTACAAAAGCCATTGCATAGAAAGGAACATATTTTCCGTATTCGGCAGTTATCTCAGATTGTGTCGTCGTGTACAGAGCAACTTGAGGTTTTACGGCTTCGCCAACGGTAAAATGGGCTTCCACCACGGCGGAAGTCTGGTCAGTGCTGTTTACCGCAATAGCCTTTACCACAACATCACCGTCTTCCGTCAGCGAAAATTCGCCGGCGTATTCTGTCCCTGTGTTTTTCGCAGGCGCAGTACCGTCGATGGTGTACCAAATTTTAGTATTTTCATCATCGTCTTCCGGTACAATCGTAATCTTGTCCGTAGCCGTAATCCGCCTGTTCGTGATATAATTGTTATTCACGTAAAACGTCGGATCGGCGATATCACCGGTATTAACCGTATAGTTGACATACGTGTATTTCCACTTTAGGCTACCATCTTCTTCTTCAACTTGGGCGGCTATCATGAATACACACGCATCTTTCGTAATGACCGGTCCCGTATATTGACCATACTCGTCAAACGACTGAAAACCATTAATGGTAGCCGCATCCGCCGCTTCCTGATTGGCATACCCAACATAGACAATCCATTTACTTTCGGCGGTGATACTAAGAACCGTACCCGGATTTACCGTACTTCCGCTTGCGGGAGTAATGGTAAAGATAGATGCATCTTCTGTCGCCGTCGTAGGAAGCGTTCCCGCTGCCTTGGCACTGCCAATGGCGAAGAGCATCATCAAGGCTGTCAAGCCTGAATAAAGTAGTTTCTTCATGTTTAAAAATTTTGATTGTTATTATTAAGGGATTTCCTTTATTCTTTTTCGTAATCGGTTCTTTGGTTCCCGCCTTGCAACTCCATGCCTTGGAATCCGCGCGGCTTTCTTTGTGTTCGGGTTCGGCTTGTGTAAATTTGTCCGACCCATGCCCCTGCCGTGGCAAAGGCATGATGCC
>CAMWTX010000047.1 GCA_947177315.1 uncultured Bacteroidales bacterium
TCAGACCTTAGCACTCGATACCGTAATATACAAAGGGCTGCACGACCCGTCAAAACGGCCGTGCAACCCTAAAAAGAAGCTTAGCGAACCACCACCTTCTTTACCGAATATCCAGTGGCGGAGATGCGGCGGATAATATACAAACCACTGTTGCTCACAGAAATAACATTTCTTCCTTGCGCAACTTTAGTCTGTTTTACCAAAGCGCCCGCCATATTATAGACCTCGTATTGGCAAGCGGTATTGCCGAGAAGCACAATTGTTTGATTTTCAACATACACATTCCAATCCGCCTGTTCGCGGCCTTCGTTGGCGGTTTCTTCCACAAAGAGGGCGGTAAGTGTCATGTCGCTGTTCAACACCAATTTATGCTCGGCGTTCTTGGTTACGATTTCGCCGCCGTTCATCCAGGCCACAAACTCATAACCGGCGTTGGCAATCGCCTTGATGGTAACTTCCGCGCCCTTTTCGTAGCGGCCCGCACCTTGCACCGTGCCCATCCTGGCATCGCCCACATGGAGCGTCAGGGTTACCGAATCGCCCACCACGGATACGGCCTCAAATTCTGCCGTAAGCATAAGGTTTTCAGTTAGTGTAAAGGTATATTCCGCATTCTTGGAAACATTAACGTCGTTGGCTTTCCAGGCCTTGAACGCATAACCTTCCTTGGCGATAGCCTTGGCCGTGACTGTCCCATTCTTGGGATATCTGCCTGCCCCCTGCACCGTACCCATCATGGTGTCGTTCACCAAAAGGGTCAAATTAACGGAATCGGGATAAGCGTAGAACACGGCCGTAAGCGTGCTGTCATTGTTCAACACAAGCGTGTGCGTACGCGTGGTGGCGATAACGGTTTCGCCCGCTTTCCAGGCTTCGAACCCATGACCCGCCCTGGGCGTGGCGGTAATCGTTACTTCCGTACCCTTTACATATCGACCCGAACCGGCCACGTAGCCCATTTCGGAATCGTTTGGCGTAAGGGTCAAGGTGGCGGAATCCTGTTTCACCGCAAATTCCGCCGTAAGGGTAAGGTTCTGAGAAATCGCGAACGTATATTCCGCCAGACGAGAAACAACCCCCTGGGCAGACTTCCAGGCGATGAATACATAACCGGCATTGGGCGTAGCCTTGATGGTAACTTCTTCGTTCAAGGCATATTTACCAGCCCCTTGAACCATGCCGTTACCATCGGTTTCGAGCACCAGGGTTACCGAATCGACACTGGCCACAAACACCGCTGTCAGCGTGCGGTCTGCCACCAGGCTGTTGATGGTGTAGGATGCCTTGGTGGAAACCGGAGCGCCGTTTTCCCGCCAAGATTCAAACTTATATCCATTCTTGGCGGTGGCGGTAATGGTAACCGACTGACCTTTCTGATACTTGCCCGCACCGGTAACCGTGCCCTTTTCGGCATCCGCCACCAAGGTCAGGGTAACCGAATCGGGAACCACCACGGGCGCATCCATAAACAAGGCCACAAGAGTTCTGTTCCTGTCCACCTTGATTTTACAGGTGGCGGTACGGGCTACCGTATCCGAGCCTTCCGTCCAGGCCTTGAACACATAGCCGGCATTGGGCGTGGCCACAATCATGGCCGAATCGTTCTTTTCGTATTGTCCACCACCGGTAACCGTTCCCTTGTCGGCATCCGCTTCCAGCGTCAGATTAACCCATTCGACAGTTACGGGATTCGAGGCTATCGTTACGGTAAGGTGGGCATCGTCCTTTACGGTGATGTTCTTGACCGCAGGCTGCATATAGGTTATTTCAAAAAAGTACGTATAGGTCCCGCCCTCTATAAGCGGATGGTTTGCACTGTTATCCGTAAACACCACGGGAGGAATCATATTGGCCTGAGGACGTACAATCCCCACATCTTCGGCCTGCCAGGAATCCTGTTCCTGGCGCTTTACCGTTACCATGGAGATTTCGTAAAGCCCTTGGCCTGCGGCGGTAATATAATCCTGCACCAATTCTTCCGGCCATTGCCACGAAAGGCGCACGGCCGGGTTAGCCCCTCCCTGGGTCTGTTTTGCGGTGCAGTTGGTCATGCCCCGGTATTGCACCGCCCGTTCGAATACCGCCGTAATCGTGGTGTCGGTATTCAAGACAAACGTATATTGGGATTTTGAGGAAAGAATCGTATTGCCCGATTTCCATTGCTTAAAGGCATAGCCGGAATTGGCCACCGCCTTAATCGTAACGTCATCGCCCTTGGCGTACTTTCCGGCTCCCTGTACGGAACCCCATTGAGGATTATTGACATCAAGCGCCAAAAACACCGAATCGAGAACCACAGGCTTGGCTTCGAAAACGGCCGTCAGTTCCCTGCTTTGGGTAAGGGTTACCGTATAGCTGGCCGTGGTGGCGAGGGTATTGTCGCCTTCTTTCCATGCCACGAACCGATATCCGGGCTTGGGCTGGGCGGAAACAACCACCATCTCGTTCTTTTCATACTTTCCCGCTCCGGTAACCGTACCCATCGCCGGATCGTTCACATGGAGGGTCAAGACAACAGAATCGGCATTAACCGGCGCGGCGGTCAAGGTTATCGTATGGAGCGGATCATTGGGCACCGGAACATTACCTATTGTAGGCTTGCCGTATGAAATCTCCATATGGTATGTAAACTCCCGGTTCAACACGAGTTCCGATTCAACACCATCCAGAAAAGAAGTAGCCGGCAATTCATATTCGGCAGGCTGTATCCTTCCCACTTCCAAATCAGTCCATAGCACAACGCCATTCTGCTCATATTTGGCAGGCCTGAAAATCTTTATCTCCGTTATCCGGTAGGAACCCTCTCCCGGAGCCGTGTTATAATTGTCTATCAGTTCCTGCGGCCATGTCCAGCTCACTTCCACCCGAAGGCCTTCCCCCGATTCCACCTGCTTCACTTTCCATGCTGCCGGCGCCAGCAACGGCAAGGTGTATTCCGCACACGAGATCGTTACATAATTACCGCTTTGATACACCGCAGTGCCTGCGTATCTTCCATCAACGACAATATTAGGATGTTCCGCCGTAAAATAAATATTCGCCCGATACGCACATTCCAAAGACATCGACCAATAACCCTGCGCATCGGTGTAGGTGGTACCCAATACCTGGGCGTCTTCTCCATCTCCGTCGTAGGCGGTTATCTTGGCGCCTTCCACCTTTACCACCTCGTCTTCGCCATTCAGATATGTGACAACCCCCTCAAAAACATATTCCACGGGCTTCGCCACCAAGGTTACCGGAGGCACCACGATTTCTTCAGCTTTATCAATCGTAACCATTTGCGTCTGTGTGATGAAGTTTTCCTTAGAATAAGTAAGAGTATAGGTTCCCAACTCCAAACCATTGAATTGATAGCCATACGAACATTCCACCTTGTCGTAATACGAGTCGCCATACTCCGTGGTGGTCGAAGCGGCATAATCATCGCCACTTATCGCCACAGTTATGCCATACGCACAACTCGAATAATTACCTTCGTAATTAGCCGTGCCAACCAGCGTAGCCTTGGGGGTTACATCGCCACCACCTCCCGCAGGCTTTATCACGAGGTTCAGCGTCACATCCCCTCCTGTATAATCATATGTAAACGGATTTTGTCCTCCTTCCACAAAAACCCAATCGGAAGAGGGGGCGTAAGTAGGCCATTCACCTTCGGTCGATAAATAAAAATTTACCGACATCTCATACGGTACCGAAAACGAGTAACTCCCACCACTGACATCGGTAGCTCCAACTATAACGCTGTTATCGATCTTGCCGAGTGCAAGCCATAATCCAGCCGGCCATTGACCGCCCCCCTGCACTGTAATCGTGCCGGAGATATTTCCCGCCCAAGTAGGGATAGCAGTCCCTAACAACAAGGCTAAATAAAGAAGAATCTTTTTCATCGCTTTAATTTTTTAGTTAATTAATATTATTTTCTTTGCCGAGATACCGGTGGCGGAAATACGGCGGATGATATACATACCGCTGTTGTTCACCGCAATACGGTATTCGTTGGCGTTAGTCTTGACATGTTCTACCAAAGTGCCCGCCATATTATACACATCGTACTGACAAGCGGCCTTGCTACAGAGCACAATCGTTTGGTTTTCAGCAAATACATTCCAGGCGGCCTGTTCGAGTTCTTCGTTGGAGGTCTTAAGCGCGAACACAGCGGTCAAGGTGCTGTCGCTCACCAAGGTAAGTTTGTATTCGGCGGTCTTGGCCACAGTGTCGTTGCCGCTTATCCAAGCCACGAACACATAACCTTCGTTGGCGGTGGCCTTGATCGTTACTTCGGTGTTATTTGCGTATTTGCCGGCGCCTTCCACCTTGCCCATCTTGGCATCGTTCACTTCGAGGGTCAGGGTCGCCGAATCGTTCTGGACGAATTGAGCCACGAACATGGCGGTAAACGTTCTGTCGGCATCCAGCACAAAGGTGTATTCGGCCGTCATGGAGATAACCATATCCCCTTCCATCCAGATGCGGAACTCGTAGCCTTCGTTGGGCACCGCCTTAATCGTTACCTGCTGCCCCTTTTCGTATTTGCCCTTGCCTTGAACCATACCCATCGTGGTATCGTTCATTTCGAGGGTCAGGGTTACCGAATCCTTGACCACCGGCGGATCAACAGGATCAACAGGGTCAACCGGCTTGGCGGCAAAGAAAGCCTTGAGCGTGCTGTCGCTGCTGAGGATAAAACGGTATTCGGCATTCTTGGAAATCTCGGTTTCGCCATCTTGTGTCTTCCAGGCTTGGAACACATAACCTTCGTTGGGGATAGCCTTGATGGTTACTTCGGTGTTTTCTTCGTATCGGCCATCGCCCGTTACCGTGCCCATCTCGGCATCGTTCACCAACAGGTGCAAATCAAAGGAATCCTTTTCCACCACGGGCGGATCAATCGGCTCAACCGGCTTGGGCGTACAGTTGATGGTTACCTCATTCTTCCCCATGTAATTTGCCGCTTGCGCAGCCGCTCTACCGGCCACCTCTATATCGGGATGTTCGGCACCGAAATAAACCGTGGTACCGATCGTGCACAACAGGGTCATCTCCCATGCACCTTCCCCGTCGGTTTGAACCGGCGTGCCCAATACTTCGGCCTCTTCGCCGGCACCGTCGTAAGCGGTAATGGCGGCGCCTTGCACATAAACCGTTTCATCATCGGCATTCGTATAGGAGAGCGTACCGGAGAATTTATAATTGAGCGGCTCAGCCTCCAAGGTTACTTCCGGGGCTATCGTCTCCCCCGCTTCCGTAATCTCAACCGTTTGCGATTTTCCGCTATAGCCTTCCTTGGAATACCTAAGGGTGTAAGTACCCAATTCCAAATTCGTGAATTCATAGCCGATAGAACATCCTACCTTATCGGAATACTTGTCCGGATCGCTTTGGGTGGTCTGTAGCTCGATCCCCCCCATACCATTGCTGAGGGAAACGAAAACCCCGGCCAAACAATCGCCGCCCTCCAAAACCTTGCCTATCAAGGAGGCCTTGGGCGTGGATTTATACTTTATCGTCAGGTTTACTTCGGCATCCGCCTTCAGGTTCAGGGTCATCGGATTGAGCTCCTGCCCATTTTCATCGACAATAACCCAATGGTTAGACTTATAGTTATCATCATAGGCCATCTTCTTGTCCGAGCCGATGCCAAAGAATATATCACCGCCGAAATAACTGCTCAATGTATAGGTTGATGCCGGCAGACTGAATTCTTGTAACATGGACACATCTTTTCCTCCCATAAATAGCCCCACTATCAGTTTAAGACCGCTCAGCTCGCTCTTTTCGGCATCCGTCGCCTCTACGGTTATCGTTCCCG
The DNA here is from genome assembly GCA_947177315.1 of uncultured Bacteroidales bacterium. Classification (GTDB taxonomy): domain Bacteria; phylum Bacteroidota; class Bacteroidia; order Bacteroidales; family P3; genus Pullibacteroides. The sequence continues at coordinate 5,813 of CAMWTX010000047.1, forward strand.
AAACCGTTATCGCACCCCAAGCCAGGCTACTCCCTAACAGTAACAGCATCAAAAATGACACAAGAAACTTTTTCATAGTTCTCATTCTTTTGATTAATAAAACACTAACTAACACAGAAAGTATATCGCCTCCCCTTTGCATCGAGGATTAGCGTACCACCACTTTCCGGATGGTTGCCTGGCCGTTGGCACGTACACGCACCAAGTAAACGCCGCTGTTGTCAAGCCGCAGGGTATTTGCTCCGGCGGCAAGGGCGGCGCGCTTCACCAGCTGCCCGTCAACCGTAAGCACTTCCATTCGGGCATCCACGGGAACCCTTACTTGGAACTGGCCATCGTTCGGATTGGGATAGATGCTTACGCCGGCCAAAACCTTGGTTTCGTTGGCAACGGATTTAAGCGTGTAGGTGGCGACAGCCACTTTCGATTTCACCATACCGGCCTTCAGCGCAATCGCCTTGATGGTCATGGATTTGTTAATCACAATCGAATCGCGGTACGGAGTGCTTATCGCCATAGGTTCATCCCCGTTTAGGGTGTAATAAATGCCGGCATCCTCCGTGGCGCAGAAAAGAGCCACCTTCGTGCCTTTTGCCACTTCGCCGGAAGGAAGGCTGAACGTAGGCACTTCCACCGTATCGGTGGGCAGCTCGATTTCTCCTTTTATCCTGTAGGAAGCAAAGAAATACTTCATTGTGCCTTGGCTATTGTCGAAAACGCCGCATTTAAGGAATGTGTTTCCTTTGGTAATCACGGGCTTACCGTCTTCTGAAATTATTTTGGCATCCATTATGAATGTAGCGGCAACCGCCACGGAAGCCATACTGTCGGCATAGACCCCATAGTAGATTTCCGCATCACTGTTCACACTAACGGTAATCTCGGCGCCATCTTCCACTATCGAACCGGAAGCCGGACGGAACATCAGTTCTACTGGCTGCAGTTCCCTAACGTTGTAGGTGGCATAGAAGAAAGTGTCGGCAAGTGTTTCCCCATCAAGGCTATAGGTTGCCTTGACGGTGGTATTTTCCATGCTCAGCACCGGCTGCATTTCGTCGGTATAAAGATGGGCTTGGTTTTGATCCCATTGGGCCGCCTCGGCTTCCTTCAAAGAAGCAAACATCATGTAAAAGATGTCGATGTTTCTGTTTCCCGCACTGATTGACACGGCCGTACCGGCATCAACCGTGGAACCGCCAACAGGGTTGAACGTGAGCGTGACCGCCGTCGGAACATCGGACGTTGTCTGGAAACTATAGACATAGCTGAAATATTTCCACTGCTGATTCTTTACCAGCCCCACGCGGACAATGGGCATTTCTTGGGTGGGAACAGGCTTTACCGTGGCGGAATATTCGGTGGCGGTGGCGTTAAAATTGTCGTCCTTGTCCACATCAGCCGCTTTCGCATAGAGTTTGAAATAAATCTTATCGACCGAAACGGAAGGCGTTACCGTAATTTCCGTTCCCTCGGGTATCTGGCTTCCGGAAGCGGGAGAAACCGTGGCGGTGAGTTCCGGAATGGGGTCGGTCTTCGCTACCGTATAGGAAGCCGTTGCCACCCCTGTACGATACGAAGAGAGGCCGTCTTTTTCGGCCATCGCACGGATAAAGCAATCACTATTGATGGTTATTTCGTCCGTATATAACACATTGATTTCGTCGTCTTTGGTGGTATAATAAATCGTAGCTCCGGGCGTGGCGCAGGTAATGGCCACTTTCGTACCTTTATACACCTCTCCGGAAGGAATGCTGAATACGGGAACGGCGGGTCTTTCGCCGTTCTTGACAATCTCCAGACTTATCACTTCGGGCGTCAGATCGACCTCGCCGGTAAAGGCCGCCGAGGGGTTCTCCCCTTTTACCAGACTGAACCGGATAGTCCAATCATCTTCCTTATCGGCGGCAATGGCCTTGCTCATGTCGAGCGCGGTACCGTTGGCGGTGATAACCTGCGAAAAACCGTTGTCCTGGCAAGATAATTGCAGGGCAAGGTTTCCGGGCTGCGTTCCCAAAGTAACGCCCTCGGGAATCGTAAGGTTTACGGTGGGGGCGGCTTCTCCGATAGTATATTCATTAGAACTGAATGCTATCCTTACGGTAGGTTTGGCCAAGTTAAAACGGCCGCGGAGCAGTTCGGAACCGGCAAGCAGTCCGTTCACTTCCTTAAAGGCTATCGCCATAATGGTCATGGCCTTGGTAATCTTGATGCCTGTGGCGTCATTGTACTTGAACACATTGGGGTCATTCTGTTCCCAAGCCGATTTAAGCGGTGTGGTGGTGCCGTCGGTACTGTAAAAGATTTCGGAGCCGCCGGCATTGTCTATAATTTTAACCACGGTATTGAGATCCACTTCCAATGCGCCGAACAAGGGTGCATCAGGCAGAAATTCGAGTTTTTCCACCTCGATCGCCGTCAAGTCTAATTCCACCAGATTGGAAGCTGTCTGAGAATTTGCCGGATAGGCTATCGCCTTGAAATAAGGAAGCATTCCATACGTAAGCATTATCTCCGCCGTTGTTCCGGAGGCGACAACTCGCATGATTCCCGTCACTTCTTCCTCATTCGGAACATAATCCGCCTTAGACGGAGTTCCACCGCCCGTGCAATAATAAAGTTCAAAGTTCTGCTGCGGTATGCCATCCACCGTAAGGGTGGCCACGATAGGAACATATCTTCCGAACTTGTTATCGGAAGAAATACCCGAAAAACTCAACTGAGGAGCTGCCGCACGGACAAAACCCGTCATGAGCAAAAGCATCATCAAGGAGGCCAAGCCCGAATAGAGTATTCTTTTCATTGTTTTAGTTTTTGGTTAACTAATACTTAATTTAATATATAGCACTAACAAAATTTCTCTTGGTTTCCTTGCACGGAGGTTGTAAAATTGTTATAATATTTTTGGCGAGCAAAGAAAAACACCCGCGACAAAACCTTAGCAGTTACGAAAAACGTATATCATATTACCTTATTATAAAATATTAATATTTACTGAATCAATTTTTTGCATACATAGATTTATAAACAGCACATCGTTGATACCGTAGATAAAAAAGGGTAAAGCGGCGGCCTCTTTACCCTTTAAAAGCCTCAAGAATGGCTATCGGAAGGGCAGTTTCGTAATGGAAATCAGTTAACGGGCTTTGGCTTTTTTTCCGTCAGCTCGATTCGATATCAAAAAACACTATCTTCGCCTTAAAGAAAAACATATCGAAGCGCGTTACCCGTCTTATAAAGATAGACTTGTACGCAGTCTTACGCCTGAATATTGCCAGGAGCTTTTCCAAGCCACCAAAAACCTCTTCCAATGGATAAAAGCCAGGCTTTAGAATTAGCCAGACAATACAAAACCCTGGTAGCTGAACGTTTGCCAGTAAAGGAGGTCTATCTGTATGGTTCTTATGCCAAGGGGAATCCTACAGAAGAGAGCGACATCGATATTGCCGTTGTAGTGGACAGACTCAGCGACAATTATTTTGACGACACGCCCCTTTTATGGAATTTGCGGCGTAAGATAAGCCTGCTTATCGAACCGGTTCTGCTCACGGAAGACCCGAAAAATCCTCTCTATTACGACATTCTCCGAACCGGCATGCGTATCTGATACGCTACCGGACTTTTTTCTTCCTCCAATTGGCCAACAAGTTGTTGACCTTTTATAACCCATTCATAATAAATCTCATCACCCTCATTATCCCCTCAATAATAAAAAAGGCGTAGGGTCGAAGCCCCTACGCCTTTTCAGTTCATCCGCCTTGGCGGACGAAAGCGCTTAGCGAACCATCACTTTCTTAACCGAAATGCCGGTGGCGGAAATGCGGCGGATGATATACATACCGCTGTTGTTCACCGCAATACGGTATTCGTTGGCGTTGGTCTTGGCGCGTTTTACCAAAGCGCCCGCCATATTATATACATCGTATTGGCAAGCGGCCTTGCTGCGGAGCACAATCGTTTGGCTTTCAGCATATACGCTCCAGGCGGCCTGTTCGAGTTCCTCGTTGGCGGTCTTGAGCGCGAATACGGCGGTCAAAGTGCTGTCGCTCACCAAGGTAAGCTTGTATTCGGCAGTCTTGGCCACGGTATCGTTGCCGCTTACCCAAGCCACGAAAT
>CAMWTX010000048.1 GCA_947177315.1 uncultured Bacteroidales bacterium
TTCTTCCTCGGCTTCCGCTACGGCTTTCTTGCGCGTGGCGCGTTTCTTCACCGGGGTTTCATCTGCCAAAGCCAAAGCTTCGGCTTCTTCGAGCTGTTCGGCGGTAAACACTTCCTTTTTACCGGCTTTGGGCTTGCGGTTTGCCGTTTTGCCGCCGGCGTTCACCTTAAGGAAATTTATTTCCTGTTCGGTAAGGAAACGCCATTGGCCGCGCTTGAGGTCTTTTTTGGTAAGCTCGGCAAACAGCACGCGGTCAAGTTTAGCCACTTCGTAACCGAAATGTTCAAAGATACGGCGCACGATGCGGCTCTAGCCGGAATGAAGCTGGATGCCCACTTCGCGGCGGTCGCCTTCTTCCACATACGAGATTTCATCCACTTCGGTAAAGCCGTCTTCGAGCATCACGCCTTTGGCGATGGCAGTCAAATCGGCTTTGGTAAGCGGATTATCGAGCGTTACATGGTATATCTTGCGCGCTCCGTGCGAGGGATGGGTCAGGTTCTTGGCCACATCGCCATCGTTGGTAAAGAGCAGCACACCGGTGGTATTGCGGTCAAGACGGCCTACCGGATAAATGCGTTCGCGGCAGGCATCACGCACCAATTCCATAACGGTCTTGCGTTCCTGGGGATCGTCGGCGGTGGTGATATAGCCTTTGGGCTTGTTCATCAACAGATATACCTTCTTTTCGGCATTCAGGGTCTGGCCGCCGAACTGCACTTTGTCGTTGGGGCCCACCAAGGTGCCCAACACGGTGCAGACCTGGCCGTTTACCAGAATCACGCCCGATTCGATCATCGTGTCGGCTTCGCGGCGCGAGCAGATGCCGGCGTTGGAGATATAGCGGTTCAGGCGGATATAGCCTGCTTCTTTCTTGGTGATGTTTTCGGCATGGCGCGCCTGGTCGCCCCTTTCCTGACGCTTGAAACGCGGACGGAATTCATCGCGGTCAAAGGAACGGCGGTTGTCGCCTCCGAAGCGGCGGCCTCCCCGGTCATCACCTCTGAACGAGCCCCTGCGGTCTTCGTTGCCGAAACGGCGGGACGCGCGTTCGTCGCGGCCAAACGAGCTTCTGCGGTCTTCATTATCGAAACGGCGGTCGCCTCCAAAGCGGCGGCCTCCTCGGTCTTCCCGATTGAACGAACCGCGGCGGTCTTCGTTGCCAAAACGGCGGTCGCTGCCGAAGCGGCGGTCTCCTCGATCTTCACGGCTGAAAGAACTGCGGCGGTCGCTGCCGAAACGGCGGTCTCCCCGGTCTTCCCGATTGAACGAACCGCGGCGGTCTTCGCTGCCAAAACGGCGGTCGTTGCCGAAACGACGGGGGGAACGTTCCTCTTCGGAATCGTTATCTTCCCAATGGTCGCTTACAAAAGGATGTTTTTTTTCTTGGAATCTTTCTGAATCGAATGATCTTGCATCGTTGCGGCGGCCTCTCGGACGCCCTGCTCCGGCGCGGTCTCCGCGGGCGGATTTGTTGGAATTGTACATTTTTTTTGGATTAAAAATCTGGTAAAGATACGGTTTTTTATGTTACTTTTTGGTCTTGCCCAAAAAGTAACCAAAAAGGCGTGTCCTACGCGGACGGCGTTTTTTTTAGTGCGGGTCGCTTCGCTGCCGCACGGGGGGGCGCCTTCGGCGGTGGGAGATTGGAAAATAAAAAAGCCCCGGAGATTTCCGAGGCTTTTGTGGGAGTTGAGGGATTCGAACCCCCGACCCTCTGCTTGTAAGGCAGACGCTCTGAACCAACTGAGCTAAACTCCCGTTTCAAAGTGGGTGCAAAGATACAACAATTTTTGGAAACAACAAGTTTTTGAAAAAAAATTTTCTTGCAGGCAACTTCAACAAACAACAAATACAATTTTACAACGAAACTTCCCTACCTTTGCACCAAGCCGATTCCCCCTATGAAAAACGAAAATCAAACCATCCTACCCCGCAACATCGCCATCATCCTGGCCGGAGGCAGCGGCCACCGCATGGGCGGAGATTTGCCCAAGCAGTTTTTGCCTTTGGGAGGGAAAACGGTTTTGGAACGGGCTGTGGATGCATTCGAAAAGAATAGGAACATACACGAAATAGCAATCGTCTGTGCGCCCGAATGGAGAGAAAAAGTGGAGGCGATAGCGGCGCAGAGCCATTGGCACAAACTCAAGAAAATCCTGCCGGGCGGCAAAGAACGCTACCATTCCTCGCTTTCGGCCATCAAAGCCTATCAAGACAGCGGCGCGAACCTAATTTTTCACGATGCGGCGCGACCTCTCGTAAGCCAAGAGATTATAAACAACGTATGCACAGCCTTGCTACAGCACCAGGCCGTGGATGTGGCACTGCCCTGCACCGATACCATACTGCAGATAAAAGACGGTTTTATAGAAAGCGTTCCCGACCGCAACCGGCTTATGCGCAGCCAGACCCCTCAGGCATTCCGCGTGGAAGTGATTGCCCAAGCCTATAAGAACGCGAGGAAAGACAAAAACTTCTCCACCACTGACGATTGCGGTGTAGTTCGCAAATACCTTCCAATGATTCCCATATCCATCGTTCAGGGCGATGAGTATAACATGAAATTAACGCACAAACAAGACCTTAAAATATTACAAAACATTGCTAAATCACAACGAAAAAAAAAGAAAACTGAAATCTATTCCAAAACATCCTTTTTCCGAGTAAATCGCAAGGCTCTCAATAACCAATTCGGTAGAGGATTATTGGCATTAAATCGTTTCAGATTCAGATAAATCCCCCATTTCTTGATAATCGGCACGCGGCAGGTTTCCACGTATTCAATCAACGTACCCGACGGGTCTTCGTTATAGGCGAAATGCCCGGCGGCATCCCCCATGTCGAAATCGGGTTTCTGGAGGAGGCTGTCAACCGTAAAGGCATACCCCAATGCTCGCGCCTTGTCGCGCATAGCCTCGATATGGCGTATGTCGTAGCAAATCTGGATAAAGCCCATTTCGCCCCAAAAACGGTCTTCAAAAATCTTGCGGGCAGGAACCGGGCGGTCTATGGCCTGAATCAACTCGATTTCGGAAGGTCCCAGCAGGCGCGAGAAGCCACCGGTACGGGCTTGGGAATGAGCCAGCAGCACACGGCGGAACCTCACCCCGGGCGTACCCAATCTTTCCAAGTCGGCAAAAACCTCGGTCTTATCGGAATACACCTTGTCGTAACCCAGCATATCCTTATAGAAAGCGATGGCGGCATCCATATCGGCACAACCCACCATCGCCCCGTAAACACCGCCCGTAGGCTTGTTTTCGTTCACGAACCAAGATTCGGGATTGCCCACTTCCACCATCTGGAACACATTGCCGTCGGGATCCCACACATAGAAATAATCGCGTCCCAGCGCATCCCGGTAAATCTCGCTCACCGTAGCCCCCATATCCATATAGTGCTTGTGGGGGGCAACGGCATTCTTGCACTTGATCTTGCAGGAAAAAACGCCATAATCGCCGGGCAGTACCTGAAAAGAAGCCGAACGCGGTTCAAAATCGCGGTGCTGCCATATTTCAAAACCGCCGCCGCCCTGCAGGTTTATCGCCAGAACGGCGCGGCGGTTGCGCGGCTTGCCGCCCGTATAGGGAAGCATGTATTCCGCCGGAGCGCGTTCATCGAAGATGATGGCATCCGTACCGAAAAAACGGTTGTACCAACGCCATGCACGCGCCACATCGCGCACGCCGATTCCGATTTGCTGTATACCCGAAACAATGGGCTGTCTTTCCGTTGCGTTTGTCTTCATAATTTTTTAATTAGGCTTTACCGTTCCCGCCAGCCTATAGTACAAAGCGGGAATATAGCGGCGAAAATACACCATCAGGATATCCTTTTGGCATACATAGATTTCTTTTTTCTTGCGTTTTACGGCACGCACGATACGCCGGGCGCATTCCTGTGCGCTGATGCCGTTCTTTTGGGCGTGGTCCATGATGCCGTATTCGCTGCCATCGGCCTTGAGGGCATGCAGGGAAACATTGGTGAGAATCCTGCCGGGGCAGACCATCGTTAGCCCGATGCCGTATTTGCCGTTCTCGGCAAGCAAACTTTCGTAAAAGCCGTGCAAGGCATGCTTGGCGGCCGAGTACGCCGAACGTTGCGGAAAACCGAACACCCCCACGATACTGCTGATGACCACAAAATGCCCCTTGCCGCGCGCGAGCATCGAAGGCAAGACCGCCTTGGCCAGCTGCACGCCGCCGAAATAGTCCACCTGCATGATTTTCCGGTCCACTTCAAGCGGAGTTTCCGCCACCAGCGACCGTTGGCTGATACCGCCGTTATTGACCAGCATATCCACATAACCGAATTTGTCCAGCACATTCCGGGCCGCGACCTCCAGGGTCTGCGGATCCAACAGATCCAGACACTCGATATGGCAGTTTTCCGGATGGGCGCAAGCCGCACGGACACGTTCCAGTTCCTCCCGCTTGCGCGAGGAAAGGATAAGCCTCGCCCCTTGGGCGGAATACTCATAAGCCAAGGCTTCCCCGATACCCGAAGAAGCGCCGGTAATCCATATAACAGGTTGTTGTTTCACGGTGGTATCTTTTATGCGCCCTCCGCCGCTTACCGCAAACGGGCCTCCTGGTTCAGCCAGGAAACCGCCGTGGCCAGCAGCGCGTCTTTTTCGTTGGGCAGGCGCTCATCCAACACTTCGTCCAAAAGCCGTTGCAGACATTTTCCCAAAACGCCTCCGGTCTGGTAGCCCACGGCTATCAAATCGCTGCCCTTTACCGCCAGGTCTTTCAGACTGAAACAGGAATCCTGCGCCAATATCTCCTGCAGGCCTGTCCGAAGTGAGTTCACATAGGCTTCCCTTTCGGGCCAGAATTGAGGGTTCTGTCCTGCCGCATCGCAGGTTTTCATAATCAGCAGCCGTTCAAATTGTTCCAATCCCAAACGGTTGAGCCAACGCCGTATGCTTCGGGTATTGCCTTCCACCCGCGCATCGTGCACCTCCACCAGCGTGCGCACATCCGAAGCCGTCTTGGTATCGAACCGCAAACGCTTCATAATGCCCGAACACAGCTTGCGGCTTATCTCGCCGTGCCCGTAGAAATGTCCGATACCTTCGGCATCCATCGTAAAGGCGGCGGGCTTTCCCATATCATGAAAAAGAATGGTGAACTTGAGCACGATATCTTCCACCGGGCAGGCTTCCATCGCCTTCATCGTATGTTCCCACACATCGTAGGAATGGTGGAAATTATGCTGGTCAAAGCCGATCATCGGCTTCAATTCGGGCATGACGGCGCAGAAAACATCGGCGTATTCGCGCAGAAGGGCCGCCACGCGGACACCCGGAGCGTGCATGAAACGGTAGAGTTCGGAAGTGATGCGTTCCACCGCCACGTTCTTCAGCAAAGGAAGCGTTTCAAAAATGGCTTCTTTCAAAGATGAGTCTATATCAAAACCCAGCAATGCCGAAAAACGCAAGGCGCGCAGAATTCGCAAGGGATCTTCGGTAAGGCGTTCCTTGGCGGAACCGGCGCAGCGCAAACGTTTTGCCTGCAAGTCTCTGACTCCGCCGAAAGGGTCCACGATGCCTTCCTGTTTGCCCCAGGCAATCGAGTTTATCGTAAAATCGCGCAGTTCCAAGTCTTCCTGCAGGGAGGACGTTCCGGCCTCAGCTTTCTTCCGGGCGCTTTTTCTGCCATGAACGGCGGCAAAGTCGCTTTTTTTGCGGAATACGGTTATTTCGTAAGGACGGCCATTGTCGATTACCGTAAGCGTGCCATGCTTGAGTCCGGTGGATGCCACGTAATAGCCTTTTTCTTCAAACACCGGACGAATCTGCGCTATGGTTGCCGAAGTGCATATATCCCAATCGTGAGGCTTCTTGTCCAACAGGCAGTCGCGCACGCAACCTCCCACCAGATACGCCGGCTGGTCCTGTTCATGCAGAATTTCCAGAATGCGGTTCACCGACGCGGGAACAACCAAACTCATTTTCATTTCCATTCTCTATCTCCTCTTCATATCAGCCAAGTGCAAATTTAACTACAAATATCCCTAAATCCAATTTATCGCCCTCAGGTATGATGGGTTTTTCGTATCTTCGCGACTTGCATAAGTTTGCATAGGAGACCATGGACAATATGTTAGACAAGTTAGACGCGCTCAGCGTCAGGTATAAGGAAATCGAAGAAGAGATGAACCGCCCTGAAGTGATGCAGGACATGAAGCGGTACATCAAGCTGAGCAAGGACTACAAGGACATGCAGCCCATCATCGCCGCACATAAGGAATACCGCAACCTGCTTTCCAACATCGCGGCGGCGAAAGATGTGCTCAACAACGAAAAAGACGAAGAATTCCGCGAAATGGCGAAGGACGAGCTCAACACCTACCTGCGCCAGAAAGACGAAACGGAAGAACGGATACGCATCCTGCTCATTCCCGCCGACCCGCAGGATTCCAAGAACGCCATTGTGGAAATACGCGCCGGAACGGGGGGCGACGAAGCGGCTATCTTTGCCGGCGACCTGTACCGTATGTACACGCGCTACTGCGATGCCAAAGGCTGGCGCGTGGAAACCGTGGATTACACCGAAGGCACGGCAGGCGGCTACAAGGAAGTTATCTTCAACGTTTCGGGCGATGGGGTTTACGGCATCCTCAAATACGAATCGGGCGTTCACCGCGTGCAGCGCGTTCCGGCCACCGAAACGATGGGCCGCGTACATACTTCCGCCGCTTCGGTGGCGGTATTGCCCGAAGCCGACGAATTCGACGTGGAGCTCAAGGCCTCCGATATCCGCAAAGACACCTATTGTTCGTCGGGACCCGGCGGCCAGTCGGTCAACACCACCTATTCGGCGGTGCGCCTCACGCACATCCCCACCGGCATCGTAGTGGCGATCCAAGATGAAAAATCACAGATAAAGAACTACGAAAAGGCCTTGCGCGTGCTGCGTACCCGTATCTACGAAATCGAGTATCAGAAATATCTCGACGATATTTCCTCCAAACGGAAAACCATGGTTTCCACCGGCGACCGTTCGGCCAAAATCCGTACCTACAACTATCCCCAAAGCCGCGTTACCGACCACCGCATCAACTTTACCACCCACAGCCTGGGCACGTTCATGGACGGCGACATCCAGGAAATCATCGATGCCCTGCAATTGGCGGAAAACGCCGAAAAGATGAAAGAATCGGTGGGTTAAACCAACAGCCATGAACAGAAAAGAACTGGTAGAACAGATACACGCCAAGAAATCCTTCCTGTGCGTGGGGCTTGACCCGGATATGGAAAAACTGCCCGCCTGCCTCCAAGGCGAGAGCGATCCCATCTTCGAGTTCAACCGCAGGATTATCGACGCCACCTTGCCTTATGCCGTTGCCTATAAACCCAACACGGCATTTTACGAGGCTTACGGCATCCAAGGCTTGAACAGCCTGCAGAAGACCATCGATTACCTGCGGAACAAAAACGTGTTTACGATTGCCGATGCCAAACGCGGCGATATCGGTAACACCTCCGCCCGCTATGCCAAAGCCTTTCTGAGTCCGGACGGGGATTTCAATTTCGATGCCATGACCGTAGCCCCTTACATGGGCTCGGATTCGGTGCAGCCCTTCCTGCAGGAACAAGGCAAATGGGTAATCCTTTTGGCCTTGACCTCCAATGCCGGTTCCGCCGATTTTCAAACCGCCCAAGACTATCCTGTGCCGCTTTACCGAAAGGTGCTGGAGGTTTCCAAGCAATGGGGCACCCCTCAAAACATGATGTATGTGGTGGGAGCCACCAAAGCCGACATGTTGCAGGACATACGGCGTATCGTGCCCGAACACTTCCTTTTGGTGCCGGGCGTGGGAGCGCAGGGCGGCAGCCTGGAAGATGTTTGCCGCAACGGAATGATCCAAGGCGAGATAGGGCTTTTGGTGAATGCTTCCCGCAGCATCCTTTACGCCTCCAAAGGGCCGGATTTCGCAGAGGCCGCCGCGCAGGAAGCCATGCGCATGCAACAACAAATGAGCCGTTATGTGTAGCGCCCTGAAACATATCCGTCTTTTCCTGATTCCGGGATTGCTGATCGGGCTTTCCCTCTCGCTTATGGCGCAGACCGAAGTATATTCCTGGATGTTCAAGAACGGCCACGGAGACTGGATCGGCATGGCGGCCAGCGAATCCAAGAGCCGGGAAGGAAAACCTTTCGTAGGCTGGATGCCCTTGCCTAAAAACGACTCGGCGGGAAAAGGCATGCTGTTTTCGAGCTCGCATACCGGAGCGGGCGAATTCCTGTTTATCTTCAAGGGATTCGGCGGTCTCAAACCCAATTCGCTCTACCGTATCTCCACGGTTTCTTCCTTTACCATAGCGGGAACCGACAGCCTGGAACCGGGCAAGATGCACCTCAAGATAGGCGGCACGCCCATCCGTCCCAAGGTAAATTCGGGCAGACCCAATTTTTCCAAAGGCAAAGGCGCCGAATCGGGGCACGACCTTTTCTGCCTGGGCAGCATTCACATGCAGAAAAACGACACGGCACGGCGGTTCTTTGCCCAGAACTACGATGCGCCCGCCATCGTGGCCACCAACCATACCGGCACGCTTTACCTCATTATCGGGCTGGAGACCAAACCTGACGTCTATACGCCCGATGCCTATCTGAACACTCTCCGCATCTGGTTCGACTACGTGGGGCAAGACAGCGCGCTCCTGTCTACCGACTACCGCATCTACTTCAACGAGACCGACAAGCCGAACGCCTACACCTTCGAAGTGGTTCCCGAAGAAGATGTGTTGAGCTACAACATATACACCAAAGACGGGCATCTGGTGCTGGTGGAAGAAGAAACCGACTGCCTCCCCTCCTGCCCCAACCTGATAGACGCCTCCATTCTGCCGCCCGACGATTATCTGGTGGAATTCGTTCTGCCCAACAACCGCCGCGTGGTTCGTCTGCTGCATATCCATGAATAAAAATCTTAGTACGATACGATTATGAAAAAAGTTGTTTTGATCAGACATGGCGAAAGTGCCTGGAACAAAGAAAACCGCTTTACCGGCTGGACCGATGTGGATTTGAGCCCCAAGGGGGTGGAAGAAGCCCGTCAGGCCGGACAATTGCTCAAGAAAGAAGGCTTCCGCTTCGATATGGCCTATACCTCCTATCTGACCCGCGCCATCAAGACCCTCAACACGGTGCTGGAAGAAATGGGTCAGCTTTGGATTCCCGTGGAAAAGACTTGGCGGCTCAACGAAAAGCATTACGGCATGCTGCAAGGGCTCAACAAGGCCGAAACCGCCCAGAAATACGGTGAAGAACAAGTAAAGATTTGGCGCCGCAGCTACGATGTGGCCCCCAATCCGATGGAAGAATCCGATCCGCGCAGCCCGTTCCAGGATGCCCGCTATGCCGGCGTGGATAAAAAGAACCTGCCGCTTACCGAATCGCTCAAAGACACGGTGAACCGCATCGTGCCTTATTGGACGGAAACCATCGTGCCCTCGATGAAACATTGCGATGAAGTGATCGTGGCCGCCCACGGCAATTCCCTGCGCGGCATCATCAAATATATCAAAGGCATTTCCGATGCCGACATCGTGTCGTTGAACCTGCCTACCGCCGTTCCTTACCTGTTTGAGTTCGACGACGACATGAACCTCAAAAGCGACCGCTTCCTGGGCGATCCCGAAACCATCAAGGCCCTGATGGAAGCCGTGGCCAACCACGGTCTCTTATACACATCAGACGCTGCCGA
>CAMWTX010000049.1 GCA_947177315.1 uncultured Bacteroidales bacterium
TGTCAAACCGCAATGTATCGGAAAATCCAGCAAACACCTCATGCTTCCCCTCCGATACCACATCCACATAAATCCTTCCGGAATGAACCCGCACCATTCCTTTTTCGACAATTTCTACATTTACAACACCTTTATAGGGTATCACATCATCCGTTACCGACCAACATTGCGCCCCTTGTTTCAAACGATATTGAGCAATAGGATTCTCACCTTCTAATCGGTAAGCAGCCATATAAACAGTATTGCTTGGCTTATTTGTATTAGGATTTATAATTATTGCCTCCGGCGATAATTCGCCACCATACCAAAAGCAATCAATATTCTTTGATCTTATGATATCTGCATGAATATTGCTCAATTCGTAGGTAAAATCATAATCCAAAATTATCAAGGTTGTATCCGCGCCCCTCACCTGCACCGTGTCGAAAGTCCAATCAACCCTATCACTAGCAAACCGCACTCCATAAATACGGGTTGTGTCTTTCGTTTCGTGGGTAATTACCCGCAACTCCCCTCGGTTGGTTTCGCCTATCGATTCCCATTCGACAGGTATCTGCCAATGATAACGCAATCTTACATCCGCATTCTCTACCCGCAACAGCAAGGTATCGGGAACACCGACATTCACACAACCGTCATAGTGCCTTAATTTCATAGGATAAACAGAATCAAAAACCACCACACCATCCGCCACCCACCAACAAGCATTGTTTCCTTTAATTCGGTATCTTAAAAGAGGAGAAAAACCTTCGAACCTGCTTATAGGACATACAGTCTGATTCGTAAGCTTATTAGATGAAGAAAAGTCTTCTTTATACCATTCCAAATCAAAGTGAGTCCGTGACGGTGCCTGTATGCTTGACAAAATGGCTCCATACGTTGTTTGACTTGTTGATATTCCAATAAAGATGGTTGTATCCGCGCCCTTTACCTGCACCGTATCGAAAAACAACTTTCCAAAATCGGCAAATTTTACTCCGTAAATGCGGGTCGTGTCCTTGGTTTCGTGCGTAATTACCCGCAACTCTCCTCGGTTAGTATCTCCTATCGGTTCCCATTCGGCAGGTATCTTCCAATGGTAGCGAAATCTTGCATCCGCATTCTCCACCCTTAATAGGAGCGTATCGGGAACGCCGACATTTACGCAACCGTCGTAGTGTTTTAATTTTATAGGAATTATCGAATCATAAAACACTGCTTCGTCCGTTACCGACCAACAGGCATCGTTTTCTTTGGTTCTATATTTAAGCAAAGGCTTTTGTCCGTCAAATTGACTCCAACGTATCGTTGAACCATTCACAATCCAATTCTCCTCTGTAAGATTTTCTTTATACCAAGCATGAAAATACCTGCTCGCCACAGGAGACATACCATTATTAACACTAAAACAGTATCCTTCTAATCCTATTGTATTATAATTTTGTAACACTAACAATATATAAAGTGTCGTATCCGCCCCTCTTACCTGCACCGTGTCGAAAGCGAAGCCCGCACTGGACAAAGACACGCCATAGACACGTGTCGCGGTGGCCGTCTCTTGGGTTTCCACCCGCAGTTCCGCACACGTAGTGCAACCTATCGGCTTCCATGTGTCGGGTATCTGCCAACGGTAAGTAGCACCTTCCACCGGATTTTCCACCCGCAACAGCAGCGTATCGGGAACACCGATATTCACACAACCGTCATAATGTATTAGTTTCGGAATCCACCAAGGAGTTTCAGACTTCGCTTCGAAGCAAAGCAAGCACATCAAAAAAAGAAATATGTACTTTTTCAGATGTTCCATCTACAAGGGCTTTTATTTACATAAACAATACAGGTTTCAATAAAATCACCTTGTAAATGTACGAATTTTCCGCCAATAAACCAAACAGGCCTTGCGGAGCGGCATTTCCAAGCCCCTACCTCACCCCAAGTTTGCCGACCGATACCGTGCCGTTGTCCTGCACCAGGCGCAGGATATAGAGGCCTCCGGGCAAGCCCTGCACGGAAAGCGTGTTGTCGCCGGCATCCACCTGTTGTTCCAGCACCTTGATACCGCTGGATGTAAACACTTGCACACGCCCCGAAGTCTGTGCATGCAGACACACCCAATCTTCCGCCGGATTGGGATAGAGGTTCAATCCCGCCCTCTGCGGCATTTGGCAGGACACGCCCGGGTCGGGTTCATCCTCAAACCTGAGCCCCACGATAACCGGCTCGTGGTCGGAGCTTCGGTAAGGCCCGGTATGGTGTTCCGTATCGCGGTCGAAATCCCAAAACGAGGGTTCATCGGAATTGATATGCCACACGGTGGCTCCCGTAACGGCTTCTTCCATTTGGGGCGAGGCCAGCGAATAATCCAAATACTGCACCTGTCCGTCGAAACAATACGTGTAGTTTTCGCCGAAACGGTGGGTTTGGTTGCGGTAGCCGGCATCGGTAAACACGCGGATGGGGTCTTCGAGGTACATGGCGTTCAGGTCGCCCATAATCAGAACGCGGTCGGTATGGTAGTAGAACTTGAGCGAGTTGAGCCTATCCTGCACGGCGTAGGCTTCCTGCAGACGGCGGTTGTTGAAGATGCCCTGCCCATCGCCCTGGTCGGCATCCGCCCCCGTACCCGTGCCCGATTTGGCCTTGAAATGGTTGATGCTGAAAATAAATTTCTGCCCGTGCCTGAGTTCCTTAAAAGCCTGGATAAGCTTGCGGTTGGTGGGGCCTACACTGTTGAGCATGAAATACTGGTCGTACGGCTCCACTTTGGACGGCCGATAGACAATATGGTTGAGCGTGTAGTCGGAAACCGCCTGATAACCGCTCCAGCTCAGATAAGTGTAGGGATCGGAGGTCTTGCGGTTGAGCGCGGCCACGAGGCTGTCGATAACCTTTTTGCCGCCACCCACTTCCACCAGGCCGAACATATCGGCATTAATGGCGGAGAGCGCCGCCACCAGCCGTTCCCGTTGCACGGGTTCTTTGTCGTAGTAGCGTTCCAAGTTGAAACCGCATATCTTGAGCTCGTAATCGCCCAAAGCCGCCTCATCGGGCGCGGCGGTGCGTTCGTTGCCGTAAAAAACGGGCTTTTCCACCGCATAGGCCAGGTAACGTCCTTCCGACTGGTCGAGCACGAACAGCAGGCTGTCGGTTTTCTGTCCGGTACGGCAGGTTCCGTCGGCATCCAGCCACGGGTTGCGGGAGGGATAGCGGGTATTGCTGCCGTCGTCCAACACAAGCCGGTTGAGGCGGTTGGAATCCAAGGCGCGGCGGTAGGCCTCGCTACCGGGCATATTGTAATCGGTGGGCGATCGCAGGCGTTTGGAACTCAATTCCACCGAGGCATCCGAAAGAACCTGGTAGTTGGAGGTAAGATGCATCGGGTGGGCGATGCGCAAGGCCATGCCTTCGTGGCGTTCAAAATCGGCCGGGGAAGAAAGGTCGTCGGGAAAGCGCAAGGTTTTGTAGGGAACGGCAAGCCCCTGCGCCAACACCTGCAGGTTTTTCACGCCGCTGAGCTGGGTGCGCTGCCGGTATTCGTCCACGGTGGCGTCGAACAAAACGAAATCGCCCGGTTGCACGTTCGATTTTCCATACACGAAAATGCCGCACGAGGCGGTATCGTTTGCCGCCGCAGTATCCTGCACGAAGAACCCGTTCAGTTCGTCCTGCCCGAACAGGGTAAGGGTTACCACACCCTGTGTCCTCACTTGCCGGTCGATATACGGCGACTCGCTTTCCGCGCCCTGTATCCGGGCGATGGGCACGATGTCCTGCGCGGCAAGAGGCGCCAAAACCGCCCACACCAAGGCAAAAACAAACAACGCGATTCTTTTCATCCTTTAAATGCTCAATAAATCCGACAATTTTCCAAACACCTGACGGGGCTGCCTGTTCTGATACAAAATAGCATGCACGGCCTCGAAAACGGGCATACGGATATCGAAATTCCGCTTCACCTCGTTCAGGCTGCCGGCGGCATAATAACCCTCGGCCACCATTTTCATCTCCAGTATCGCCGAACGCACCGAATACCCCTGCCCTATCATATTGCCGAAGGTGCGGTTACGGCTGAACTGGGAGTATGCCGTTACCAACAAATCGCCCAGATAGGGCGCCGAATGCAGGTTGCGGTCTATATCGTAAATCAGGTTCAGGAAACGTTTCATCTCGTCGGCGGCGCAGCTTACCAACACCGCCACGAAGTTGTCGCCGTAGCCCAAACCCTTGGCGATGCCCACCGCCAGCGCATATACGTTCTTGAGCACCGCCGCGTATTCGATGCCGTAAAGGTCGTCGCTGCAACGGGTTTTGACGTATTCGCACGAGAAACAACGCGCCACATAGCGCGCCAGCTCCGCATTGCGGGCGGCCGCCGTAAGGTAGGTGAGCCGGTTCAGGGCTATCTCCTCGGCATGGGAAGGGCCGCTGATAACGGCCATGTTTTCTTCCGGCACCTGGTAGAAATCGCGCAGATACTCGCAAACCACCTGGTTCTTTTCGGGCACGATGCCTTTGGTGGCGGAACACAGCAGCTTGGAGCGCAACAATCCGGGTTCTATGTCCTGCAAGGCTCCCGGCAGATAAACGGCCGGCACCACCAGCACCAAGGTCTGCGCCTGCCGCGCTATCTCGTTGATGTCATTGCTTACCGTAATGCGCCCCACGGGAAATTCCACCGAAGAAAGATACAACGGATTGACTCCCTCCGACTGCAGGCCCTGCCGTATCTCTTCCTCGCGCACCCACCAATAGAGATGCCCGTGGTTATGCAGGAGAATCTTGGCGATTGCCGTAGCCCAGCTGCCGCCGCCTATTACGGCTATCTTTCTGCTTTCCATCAGAGACCCAGCACTTCTTTGCCCTGTACGAAATAGATGTCTTTGGCAATGTCGGCGGCGGCAATCCTATCCAAATCCGCCTTCAAGTCCTCGCCCATCACGGTTTTTTCCGCCATCCACTGGCGAACGCCGTCGTAGTCGCCTTCGGCCTGGTATTGGAGTATCTGAGCCATCAAAGCTCTCGTGGCGGCCTTCATCTGAGGCAGGTTCACGGTATAGATGCCGTCTTGGCTGCGGGTAAAGGCGTTGTAGTCTTTCATAAAGTTAAAGCAAAGCATGTTGGCGTTGCCGTGCGCGCTGGCCGTGCCGAAACGGATGGAACGGAAGATGCCGGCAAAGAAAGTGATGTAGTTCATATCCACGTCCGCACCGCTCATCTCGCCCTTTTCGTAAAGCTGTTCCACCATATAGAGCCCCATGATGTCGGCCTTGGCTTCTTCGAGCGCGGAATAGGCTTCCTTGAGGGCGGCGCGAACCGTGCCCTTGCCGTTGATGGTGTTCTTTACGCCCAGACCGTGCGCCACTTCATGGAAAGTTACGTTTTCGAAGAAACAGTTAAAGTCGATCATCTTCTGCTGTTCGGGATCCATCACGATATTCGAGATGGGCAGGAGAATCTCGTCGAACTTGGCTTTCATGGCGTTCTTGAGCTGCAGTTTGCGCGTGCCTTTCTGAATATGCACCCTTTCGTCGTTGGGCAAATTGATGGCGATGGTCTTGCCGCCGGCATTGCAGTCGCCGCGGTACAGAACCACATCATAAACGTTCAGGTCGGAATCGGTGCCGGGCATCTCGCTCTTATACTTGGGATCCACGGGCAATTCGCGCTGCAGCATGGGCAACATGGCGGAGAACTTGGCCAGTTTGGCGCTCCATTCGGGGTCTTTGATCAACAGAAAGGATTCGTGCGCCGACTTGTAGCCGAAAAGGTCGTCTTCGTAGTCTTCGATAGGCCCTACCACAAAATCGATTTCGGAAGTCTTGGCATCCATCCAGGCCAAATCGCTTTCAAAATAGTCGTCGGTGCGCAGGGCCTGGGCGCGCAGGCTCAGGTATTTCTTAAAACCGGCATCGCTCGCCAAGGCAGCCGCCGAATCGAGCAAGGCTGCCGCACGGTCTATTTCTTCCTTAAAGTAATCGTGATACCAGATGGCCCGCAGTTTGCCGTCCGAACCGCGGCGGATCATCGTATAGTGCGAATCCTTGTTTTCATCTTTCCATGCTTCGAACTCAGCCACCGTCATGTCGCCCGGATAGAAGTAGGCGCCCACCGGCTTGTCGTCGAGGCCGTTCAATCCGGGAATTTCCATAAAGGCGCGGTTGCCGTCGAGCCTGTCCCAGGGGCCGTAGTTGATTTCGGCGAACTTGCGGGTCACGGGGTCTTCTATCGCGCCCAGGAATTCATCCTTGTCGCCAAAGAAGGCTTCTTTCCAGAAAATCCGGTCCATCAGTTCGGCGGCATCGCACAGATACGCCATCATCTTTTTGTCCGTATCGCTGAAACGGCTCAAATCGGCGGTGAGCTCCACACGGGCATACCCGTTTACGATAGCTTCGTTATCCACCTTGCAACTGTTCTTGTTACAGCACGAACTGAGCAAAAGCGCGCCCGCAGCCACGCCCCAAAAAACGTTTTTCATCTTCTTATTTAGGTTAAATTTATTATCAAACAAACTTGTAAAGATACGAAAAAGATACTGATATACAACTATTTTATTTTCTGAAACATTGGCATATCTTTGGAACGTGTTTGATGCACAATGGGAATTAACGGAATCTTGTACTGTAACGAATCGGATGAAAAACTAAACTATAGATCAACCTTAAAAATATAAGACTATGAAAACGAAAAAATTCTGTTGGCAATCAGCCTAACAATTTGCGTATGCATGCCGCTTTCGGCTCAAATTGAGGTGCAATCAAACGGTGGGGTGAAAATCGGACAAAAGCCGTCGGGAGGCTGGACACTGACAGGCAAGGGATTGGAGGTGACGGGAGATTTACTGTTTCACGCCCCCCAAGGTGGAACGCTGAAACTTGAAACAAAAATGGTTTCGATTCCTAGGTATGGCAAGGGAAGCACCGGAGGCGAAAGTGTTGATGGTCTGATAGGCGGAGGTGGTGGAAGCGAGATTTCTCCAGACTTCGTTGTTCCGTCAGCAACCTTGACCGGAACATACCTTGGTTTTGGCAGCAGTACGCAATACGCGCATAGCGTCTATGTAACGAACCTGACGAGCATCAATCCGGCCAATAACCCCTCCGATATCCGGTATAAGGAAAATATCTCCAATATTCCCGACGTAACGGACAAGGTGATGCAGCTCCGCCCTGTCTTTTATGATCTGAAGACTCCCGAAAACTATATCGACGATACGATGAGGCTCAAGAACCGGGTAGGCTTCATCGCGCAGGAAGTGGAACCCCTGTTCCCCGAACTGGTGAACTATCTGCCCGAAGCGGACATGTACACGCTCGACTACACCTCGTTCATCCCCTACCTGACACGGGTTATCCAGACACAGGAAAACACGATGGCGGAACAGGAGGAACGCATCGCCGCCTTGGAACGCATCGTGTCGGACCTGGTGGCCCAACAACAGGAAGGAAACAGCCCGAAGAAGGCGACCGCACCGAAAAACAGGGTGTCGGCACAGGCCACCCTATATCAGAACACGCCCAATCCGTTCTCCGAAAAAACCACCATTTCCTACGAACTGCCGGAACGTGTGTCCTCCGCCAAGATACTTATCCATTCCTTAGACGGATTGCTGATTAAGACCTATTCGCTGTCAACAGCGGTCGGATTAGGCTATATCTCGGTGGATGCCGGAATGCTCTCGCCGGGCATGTACACCTACAGCCTTTCGGTAAACAACCGGATGGTGGATACCAAACGGATGGTGGTTACGGAATAACGTTATCCCCCTCCCTATCCATCAGGTTACATTGTTTCAGAGATCTCTGCTTAGAACAATGTAACCCGATGGATAGAGAAGTTTCGGTGATTAATGAGCTAAATGAAAGTATACATCTAATATATTAAGGAGATGAAAAGGATATTTTTTGTAATAATTGCCTTCCTTTGTTCAATGCGTATTGGACATGCACAAGAAGTGCAATACGAAGAACATAATTTGAGAATCATTGTGGATACTGTTGTCTGTAAACAAAAAATAGAAAGTATACTTGCTGCAGATTCAGTATTAGGATTGTGGATTACGAGTATTTATCCCTCGTTTCCATTTTCTCAGGATGAAATGTTGCAAAGGGTATATTCGCTTAATTATACATGTAGCCGGGAACAAATGGAGTCTCGGTTAAGCGTTTTTTCTTGGATTATGCAAATTATGCCGATAGAAATAGCGCCAGAAAATATGTTGTACACACCGAGTGACTTGTTTTGGAAAGTTACCAAGACAACCGATCCTTCGTGTTTGTGGCATTTGACAAAAATAGAAGCTGAAAAAGCATGGAATATTACAAAAGGATCTCCCAATGTTAAAATCGCAGTTTTAGATCGTATTATTGATGGAACACATCCAGATCTGCAAAGTCAATTGGTTTATAATTATGACCCATATACACCGAGTATAAAGATGGAATTTGATGGAATTAATACACATGGTACTACGGTTGCAAGTTTTGTTGCTGCAAGTACAGATGATCCGGAAAATTCTCCTGCAAAATTAGCTTCCATAGGTTTTAACTGTAAAATAGTAGGATATTATCAGCAAAATTTTCTTGAAAAGATACATCATGCTGCATTCGTAGAAAAAGTATCTGTTATTGTTTCGTGTGCGGGAGAGGGTATACGATCCAGGCCTCAGAACGAAGAAATAGAGAAAAAAGTTGTCAAGGAAATTTTGGATCATGGAACAATTATTGTGGCTCCGGCAGGAAATGGATGGGGAGGAACACATAATGATAAAAATGACAAATTGATTCCGTTTTATCCGTTTCATCCATCGTATGATAATCGTATCATCATTGTTTCAAGCACAGACATCAATGATAACCATACATACATCAGAAATGGAGAAGATTGTACGCATTCCCATTTTGAAGAGGTAACCGTTTGTGCGCCGGGCTATGCAATGATGGGGGCATTTCCGGGAAACCCTAACTACCCGTATCTCCAAAATTGTAGTGGAACATCTTTTGCGGCCCCTATCGTGGCTGGATTATGCGGTTTAATGAAATCTGTTTTCCCTGATTTAACACCAGCTAAGGCAAAAGAAATTTTGATGAGTACTGCGGATCCTATAAAAGATGCTAATTTATATCCCAATATGGTTGGTGCGGGTAGAATTAATGCCTACAAGGCAGTATTGGCAACTCAACAGTATGCAGAAACATGCCAAGTTTCATATAAAAATCAAACTATTTCAAGCACGGTCAATAAGGAAGCCTGTACGTTAAAAATGGAGAATACTGTGATAAAAAAAGGAGCATCCGTTACTTTCACAATAGATACAGAAGCAGAATTAGGAGAAGGATTTTCAGTGGAAGAAGGAGCAACCTTTGAGATACGGACACGATAAAGGAAAGGAGAGAAAAATGAAATTCAGGATTTTTCCGGAAATCGGAATAGTTTTGGCTTCATTGATGCCTATTTATGCCCAAGAGGGAATGGAATCTTTTCGTTTTGCCGAGGATGCGCAGTGGTATTACAGCATTGCGGATGACGGCATGGGGAGCGGTGTCGGTTGCATTCATATGTCGGTGTCGG
>CAMWTX010000050.1 GCA_947177315.1 uncultured Bacteroidales bacterium
ACCAGAAACTGGCCGAACTGGATCCCGTTTCGCTCAAGAACGCGCACGATGCCGCCCTTTCCACGCTCCAACAGGCCAAAGATGCCTATAAACGCTATGAACAGCTTCACAAAAAAGGCAGCCTTACCGAAATACAGTGGACGGAAGTGCAGACCAAGCTGCAACAGGCTTCCGCCATGGAAGGCATCGCCCGCAAGAACCTGGAGAACGCGGTGCTCAAGGCTCCTTTCGACGGCATCATCGCCGACAAGAAGATAGAAACGGGAGTTACCGTTCTGCCGGGAGCTCCGGTCATGAAAATCGTAACCATCGACCGGGTAAACGTAAAGATTCCCGTACCGGAAAACGAAATTGCCGATACCCGTATCGGTCAGGATGCCTCCATTGTGGTGCCGGCCTTGAAGAACAAGAAATTTTCGGGAAAGATCAGCGAAAAGAGCGTTACCGCCAATCCGATTTCGCGTACCTACAACGTTAAGATATCCATTGAGAATCCGGATCACGAGCTGATGCCCGGCATGGTATGCAAGGTGGATATCCGGGACGAAAACAACCACCTTGCCGGCATCGTGATTCCCAACTCTTGCGTGCAGATAGACTATGCCGGACAGGCCTTCGTTTGGCTGGTGCGCAACGGCATGGCCACCAAACGCATCATTACCGTGGGCGGACTCACCGAAAACGGCACCTTGGTGACCAACGGTCTGGACGGCGGTGAAAAACTGATTGTGGAAGGCTCGCAGAAAGTGAGCGAAGGTTCCAACGTAATCGAAAAATAAGCCATGAAAAAAGGAGGCGTTATAGAATGGGCCATGAGCCACCGCCAAATCGTGATTTTAGTGGTGGTGCTCATGATGATTTTCGGGGCGTATTCGCTCAAAATCATGCCCAAACAGGAATTTCCGGGCTTTACGATACGCCAAGGCGTGGTGGTGGCCGTGTATCCGGGCACCACTTCGGCCCAAATCGAGGCACAGTTGGCAAAACCGCTGGAAAATTTCATCTTCTCCTACAAGGAGGTGGACAAAGAGGGTACATATACCATGTGCCGCGACGGCATGGCGGTGGTGATGCTGCGCCTGAACGAAACCATCGGCACGGCGGAGAAGAACGATTTCTGGGCCAAGTTCAAGCATGGCTTGCAAACGTTCAAGACCAAGTTGCCGCAAGGGGTGCTGGCCTTGCTGGCGATGGACGACTTCGGCGAAACCTCTTCCTTGCTCTACACCCTGTCTTCTACCGACAAGACTTACCGCGAACTGGACGAATACCTGGATGCCCTGGAGGAGAAACTGCGCAATATCGAAGCCATCAGCAAGATAAGCCGTGTCGGTTCGCAATCCGAACAACTGACGGTATATCTGGACCAAGCCAAGCTGGCGCATTACGGCATGGGGATGCCTACCCTTTCGGCGCGCCTGTTCTCGCAAGGATTCACCACGCTGAGCGGCAAGGTGGAAAACGCGGCTTTCGTGGCTCCCATCCATATCTCCCAATCGTTCGCTTCCGAAAGGGATATCGCCGAACAGATCGTATATGCCGACCCGCTGGGAAATGTGGTGCGGCTCAAAGACGTGGCGCGCATCGAACGGGAATACGCCCACCCCTCCTCGTATATCGAAACGGACGGCGCCAAATGCGTGCTGATGTCGATTGAACTGCGGCAGGGCTACAACATCGTGAAAATGGGGCGCGAGGCCAAGAAAATCATTGCCGGATACCAAAGCCAGCTACCGCCCGACGTAAAGTTTTCGTGCGTGACAGACCAAAGCCATGTGGTGCGGGAATCGGTGGTGAATTTCTTGCGCGAGCTGCTTATCGCCATTCTGGCGGTGGTGCTGGTGGTCGTGCTGCTGATGCCGCTGCGCATGGCGATGGTCTCGGCCGTTACGATTCCCATCACCATCTTTATGAGCCTGGGCGTGTTCTTTCTCTGCGGCATCGAACTCAACACGGTTACCCTGGCGGCCTTGATCGTTACCTTGGGCATGATTGTGGATAACTCGGTGGTTATCGTTGACTGCTATATGGAACGCTTGGACGAGGGCGTTCCCCGTTGGCAGGCATCGGCAAGCAGCGCGAGGGAGTTCTTTATCTCCATCCTGAGCGCGACCCTGGCCATCAGCATCACCTTCATTCCATTCCTGTTCACATTCAAGGGAATGTTCAAGGACTTTATCCTGTCTTTTCCCTGGGCCATCATCATTACCCTGGGGCTGTCTTTGTTGGTGGCGGTGCTGTTGGTGCCCTACCTGCAATACCGCTTTATCCGCAAGGGGCTGCAACAGGCGGCTGCCGAAAGGAAAAAACAGCGCAAGTCGTTTCTGGATATCGTGCAGAAGCATTACGAAAGGTTGCTGGCCGGCTGTTTCAAACGCCCCGGCCTGACCTTGGGCGTAGGCTTTCTCTCGGTGGCGCTTGGCTTTTTTATCATGACACGCCTGCCCCAACGGCTTTTCCCCACGGCGGAGCGCAACCAGTTCGCCGTTGAATTCTACCTGCCTTCCGGAACCGCGCTCGAAACCACGGCACATATCGCCGACAGCATGGAGAACATTCTCAAAGCCGACCCGCGCGTGGCTTCCATCACCAAGTTCGTGGGAAGCGGCTCGCCCCGGTTCCATACCACCTATGCGCCTCAAATCGGAGGCAGCAACTTTGCCCAGTTTATCGTCAACACCGTGAATCCAAAGGCTACCGAACAACTGTTGGACGAATATGCCAACCGCTACACCGATTATTTTCCGCTGGCGCAGATCCGCTTCAAGCAGATGGACTATTCGGAAGCCGCCAGTCCGATCGAGGTTCGTTTGAGCGGCAACGATTTGGGCGAATTAAAGAAACTGGCCGACAGCATCACGCTGATTATGCGCCATACCGAAGGGCTCTGCATGGTGCGCCAGTCTTGCGACGGTTCGCTGCCGGGCATCAATGTAGATATCAACAAGGACGAAGCCAACCGCCTGGGCATCAACAAGACCTTGCTTTCGGCCACCATCGCGCTGCAGATGGGCGACGGGGTGCCCATCACCACGCTCTGGGACGGCGACTATCCGATTAAAGTGGTCATCAAGTCGGACCGCGACCACCCGGCCAACCTGACCGACGTCAACAATGGATTTCTGCCCACCCTGATAGGCGGACAGCCCGTTCCCCTGCGGCAGGTGGCCCATATCAGCCCCGACTGGACAGACGGCAACATCGTGCACAAGAACGGCGTGCGCACGCTTACCGTTTCGGCCGACGTGGTGCGCGGCTACAACACCAACAACCGCACCAACGCAGTAGATAGGCAGCTCCAACAGCTCGATATTCCCGAGGGTATCTCCGTTTCTTACGGAGGCGCGCGCGAAATAGACCAGAACAATATTCCGCGCATTCTCAGCGGGCTCTGCATCGCCATTGCCATCATCTTCTTTATCCTGCTGTTCCATTTCAAGCAGATCAATATGGCCTTGCTGGTGCTTTGCTCCATCGCCCTGTGTGTTTTCGGAGGCTTCTTCGGACTGTGGATATTGAACAAGGACTTCAGCCTTACCGCCATTCTCGGCTTTGTTTCGCTGATGGGGATTCTGGTGCGCAACGGCATCATCATGCTCGATTACGCGCAACAGCTGCGGATCCACGAGGGCATGAGCGTCTATGAGGCCGCCGTACATTCGGCCAAACGGCGTATGCGGCCCATCTTCCTCACTTCGGCGGCAGCCTCGATGGGGGTTGTGCCCATGATTCTGGGCGGCAGCGGACTTTGGTCGCCGATGGGGGCGGTCATCTGCTTCGGTTCGCTTATCTCGATGGTTTTGGTGGTTACCGTGCTGCCCGTTTCTTACTGGCTGGTTTTTCGCCGCATCGACAAAGACTCCTCCACGCAAACGGTTTCCACGGCTTTAAATATGAACTAAGATGAAAAAAAGAATCATCATATCCGGATTGGCAACGACCCTGTTCGCCTGTTCCCTCTGTGCCAAACCCCGCCAACTTTCGCTGCAGGAATGCCAGGAACTTGCCTTGGCCAATAACGTAAAGATGAAAAACGCGCGATTGGAGGCAGACATGGCCAAAGCCGACCGCCAGGCCAATATCGCCAATTTCTTTCCTTCCGTCCAGGCCACCGGCATCGGCTTTATCGCCGACAAAGGCATGCTGGGTGGAGAACTGGGCGATTTCGTGAACCTGCCCACCATTCCTACGCTCTCGCCCGAGTTTATAGGCGGCCTGCCGCCTTCGGTGCAGGAGCTGCTTTCCGAAATCATGAGCCAAGGAAAGTTAGGCGAGCTTATGCAGGGCATCGATAACTTCAACAACCTCGGCCACCAACAGGTGGAGGTGCTCGACAAAGGGCTGGGGGCTTCCGTTACCGCCGTGCAGCCGGTGTTCATGGGCATGCAGATCATCAATGCGCAGAAGCTTTACAAGGTGGGCGAACAGGTAAAGACCTACCAGTTGCAGCAAAGCCACGATGAAGTACTGCTGACCGTGGAGAAATACTACCGCCAGCTGCTCAACCTGCGTGAAAAGGAAAAGACGGTGATGAGCATGGACAGCCTACTCGGCCATCTGAGCGGCGATGTGGCGGAAGCCGTTTCGGCAGGCGTAAAGAGCCGCAACGACCAGCTGCAGGTAACGCTCAAATCCAACCAGGCCAAAAGCGGGCTTATCCAGGTACGGAACGGCATCAGCCTTACCAAGATGGTGCTGGGGCAATACATCGGCATGGCGGTAGATAGCTTCGACATCGTTACGCTCGATGAAGACCTTCTGGTTTCTCCACAGGCCTACCGCACCGACCATCAGGCGGCGCTGAGCAACAACCTCAACTTCCGCATGCTCGAAAAAAGCGTGGAAGCCTCGCGCCTGCGCAAACGCCTCGCCTTAGGGGAAAACCTGCCCAACGTCATGGTGGGCGGCGGATTCGCCTATCACAACTTTTTGAACAACGTGAACCGTTCGTTCTGGTTCGGGACGGCGGCGGTACATGTGCCTATTTCCAAATGGTGGGGCGGCGGCCTGAAAATAAAGAAGGCGAACCTTGCGTTGCAGGCTGCCGAAAATACACGCGACAACGCGGGGGAACTCCTATCGGTGCAGATGCAGCAGCTCTACAACCAATTGGAGGAATACTACAACCAGGTGGAAATCTCCCGGCTTTCGATTGAAACCGCCTCCGACAATTACCGTATGCAGCAGGATGCCTACCAGGCGGGAACAGCCACGATGACCGAACTGCTCAACGCCGAAAGCCTCCTGCACCAAAGCCGCGACCAATACGCCAACGACTACACCAACTATGTGCTCAAGCGTATGGAATACCTGCACGCCACGGGGCAATACCAATCGGGAGAAATGGTGATAGACCTGCAGAACGGCAAAATCATCAAGGCGGAAAAAGGAAAACCGAAAGTTGAAAAAGAACTTCCGAAAACCGAAAAAGAGCCTAAGGAAACCCTTCCCTCCCCCATCCGTGAAGCCAACGAGATTCCGGGAGGAAAGTAGATGCCGTTGTGCAACTTTTGGAATAGTGTCTAATTTTTGATTACTTTTGAAAAACCAAATAACTAAAAACCATGAAAAAGAAAGTTCTAATATGGTTTTTTGCCCTCATTGCCGGCTTCCTTGCAGGTATTTCAGTTGAGTATTTTATCTGGGATACTCCCGTGAAAGAATCAATTATCCCTTTGCTGTGCGCAGATGTGATTCTATTCATCGTGTTATTCCTGTTTGACCGAAGAGAACTCAAGAAGAAAGCGCAATCGTAAGATAATTTGCCCTCTTTAAGCACTACCATTTGACAAAACCGAATTATGAAGTTAACTTTGGCGTTTGTACAATTGTAGTTATATGAAACGTAAAATTTTGTCGGCTACCGCTGCGCTTGTTTTATTGTTGCAAGCTTCCATGTCTCAATACGCCGTTTACCCGGCTTCGGCGCGCTTGGCCAAACCCGCTGAAAACGCGCTCTTTTACAGTCTGCCCCAAAATTCCTACCGTCTGACCGTCGAAATCGAGGAAACCATACAGGAACGCGGCGTTTACAGCGATTACGCCGAAAAGATGCTCAAACTACCCGCCATCAAGGAAAACACGGTCAGTTATAAAATCAAACATGTCGGCATCAAAACCTTGGCCTATCCCGACCCCAAGCAGGTTTATGGCGTTCAAGGCAATGACCTGCCGGCGCTGCGCCTGAGCCCCGACGGAATCCTGTTAGGTGTCAATATGGTTGAACACCACATGTCCGGCGGCGACCGGCCTTGTCAAGGCGGAGACAAAGATAGGCATCACAAGCCCCACGCCCCGGCGGAAGAGCCGCAGGCCGACGAAAGTAAACCGGTAACCGCCCTAAAAGTGGCCGATCTCAATATCCGCCAGAAATTCGACACCATTGTTCGCCGCTACCAAACCGACACGAACACCGTTATCGAAAAGGTGCTGCGCCCCGTAGTGGATGAAAAGAGCCTTGCCGAACAGGCGCGCAAGATGGCCGACCTTATATTCAAGATACAGGCCGCCAAGGCGGATTTGATTTCAGGATTGCAGGAAGTGGCCTATCCGGCAGGAACGATGGAGTTCATGTACAAGCAAATGGAGCGGAACGAGCGCAATTATCTGGAATGCTTTACAGGAACTGTCCGCAAGCAAACGGTTTCTTATTCGTTTGACATCACGCCCGAGGAAGGCGTTCTGGAATATCCCGTAGCCGTGTTCAGTTCCGAACTGGGCATTGAACCTGCCGATGCGGAAGAACTTTTGGAAAACCATCTTGTGTTCAGGCTCTCGTTGCTGCCCTTTGTGGGAGCGGAAGCCGCCGGATTCCAGAAAGCGAACACAATCAAAGACAAGCCCGGCGGTTTTTATTACCGTATGCCGCGCAAGGCCACGGCGAGCATCGTTTACGGCGGCAAGGAAATCGAAAGCCGGGATGTGTTCGTGGCTCAATGGGGAAAAGTGTTCCAATTGCCGGTACGCAACCACTACCGCCTGCGTCTGGACGGCAAGAACGGGGGGCTGATGTACTTCGGCCCTACCCAGGAAAAGGGAACGAAATAGAAAACAGCCATGCCTGCCCGTAAACCTGCCCGAAAGGCAAAGAAAAAAGTAAAGTTCCGCCAATATTCTTTCCGCATCTCCGACACGGAAAAAGCGCGTTACGACCGTCTGTGCACTTATGAGCACATAGGCTTCAAGCAGTTGGTAAAAAAGGCGTTGCGCGCCTACTACCAACAGGCCGACCTGGAAGACCTCGACACCCAGCTCGAAAACCAACTGGACTTATTCGGCCCGGTGGACCTGTTCGGGCAACCTATCAAGATGAAACGGGGAAAGAGAGGCTAATGGGCCTCACACTCTTAACCCATTCTTTTCTACATGGCTACAAAATTCTAAAAATGCGGGCGTTACCCACTGAGAGCAAACAACCACCTTTGTCCCATCCTTTAGAACAATAATATCTTCTTCTTTTAAGAAATAACGATTCCTGTCTCTTAAATCCCTACGTCCTCCTCGGATTTGTTCTTCAATAGAATCCAAGGTACGAACCACGCCCAAAGACTTCGGGGTTCCTATCAAATAATCTGGAAATCGATTCTTTAATTCAGGGAATCTAATATCTGGATGTTCCAAAACATACTTCTTGATCGTAGTCAGTACAGTTCTCCCCATTTTCCCGTAATAACCAGATTCTTTATTACGACCTTCCCACTTTCTTTTTGGAGTTTCCCTATATTCAGGAGTAAAAGGCGTAACCATATCTCTCCGTCTTACTTCAACTGAGATCTTGGACAATTCTTCATCCAATGCCTTTTCATCAAAACCCTCCTGCAAAAACTTTTCCTTGATCAGATTCTTTATAACTTCACCATTCGAGCAGAGTTCTCGAATACATCGCTGTAAGTCCTTATGTTTTATCCTGTACTGATATTGCTCTTGGCAGAATTTTTCAATGTTCTCTATGGTAAAATTCTCATAACTCAACAAATCACAGATCGTATCTCCATTGGAATCATTTTTGGATATTTCCGCACAGAAAATGCTTGCTGAAACTTCTTTATCTTGAGGGTTATCATAGTAGAGTTGTATATTTTCACCAATAAACAAACCAACATTCAATCTCAATTGTCGCATATAGGAAATCAGTTGCTCCGATTGTCTTTGATTGCACAAATTAGTCGGTTTCTTTATTTCAATCGGAAGTACAGGCTGCCCATCCTTAAACAATACCACATCAGGACGAATAGAATTACTGCTTCCAATATTGATAGTGAACTGAGACCGCATTGTACCATTGGATGTTTTCCAACCCAACATCTTCAAACAAGCCTCTATTTCATGCTGATACTCTTGTTCCGTTATCGAACGTTTTTCTCTCGCTGATTGTAATGTTTCGACTATTTCACACCAATTATCAGTCATCTCCAATATATTAAAGCTCGAAATTAATTAATTTTCGGCAAGTATCGAATACTTTTACTTGTTCACTACATCTTGTTTTCTCCGAACAAAATTTCATTACCTTTGCTAGTATATAAAACAAAAAAGAAATATAACCATGGCACAGGTTACGGATATATCACAATATTTAGACGAAAGAAGTACCAAATTATGGAAAACAGTGAACTCCCTTTTTTCCATAAGTGTATTCTATTACTATCAGAATATCTATACACTTAATGTAATAGGCAACACCGTAATAATGTTTGTGCCGGCAGACAGCAAACCTTGTGCGGAATCCTTTGCTCACGAATTATTGCATCTCTATGTCCGTTCTACCAAAACCTATATTGATGGTGCCCTTTCGTATTCCTTTAATGAATCGTCCGTGCTTTCCTCCATATTTTCAGAACAACTGATTCAACATATTGCCAATACGCTCGAGCACGTCAAAATGTACCCGATATATTTGGCGATGGGCTACGATAAAAAATTATTCATTTCTGATTTTGACAAACCTAAACTGACCAGCGCTGATATTGTTTCTATTCGAAACAATTTTCGCAAAAAGGGATTATTCCATAAAGTTGTGTATAAGGCATCCGCCATTAATTCCTATATCGGAAAGTTCTTTGCAGCCAAGGCCTGCCCCAACCCTTCATTCAACTACTCTGCCTACTTAAGAGAATTGTTGGAACTGGATTCAAGCCTATATGTTATCTTGGATGAATTTTGGCAAAGATGGTTGGACTATGACATTTTCATCGAACACGGACCTTTGGATTTCAATTACAATGACCTCTGTTTCGACTTTCACCAAGCATTAAAACAATGGGCAGAGGGAAAAAGAATACGCAAGTAGATCTTGGAAAAGTGGCAGAAATACCCATAAAAAACCTTGGGAAAACGGCAAAACAAAAACCAACTGAAAGATTTTCAATTCACTTTATAACATTCCTACAAAACTTGTAGAATGCTCTCTTGTTAACTGATGTCCATCAGAAAAAAAAACAAGGAATGCATAAAACCAGTCAAATATACCCCAATTCCCCAGCCCACCATCATACACCGGTAAATAACGGTGGGC